>QHSB01000353.1 GCA_003220335.1 Candidatus Rokuibacteriota bacterium | reverse complement strand
CGGAACGAGGCGCCGCACGATCTCCTGTCCCTTCGGCGTGCGGAGATCCAGCGTCATCAGCTTCTTGTTCCGGTTGTCGACGGCGAACCAGTAGGAGACGCCGTCCTCGCTCGGGCCGAGGCGGCGAAGGTCGTCGCCCTTGCCCGGCATCTCCGTCTTGATGACCTCGGCGCCGAACTCGGCCATGAGCGTGCCGCAGAACGGGCCCGCGACCACCTGCGCCAGCTCCAGCACCCGGATGCCGTCCAGCGGCCGTCGCGTCTGCATGACCGCGTGAGTCTACAACTTCCAGCAGGAGGTGTACTATCCCCGCGAGGAGAGAACGCCATGCCCTACACGCGCATCTCGGCCGACTGCCACATCGATCTGCCCATGCTGCCGCCGGACATCTTCACCGCCAATGCCTCGGCAGCCATGAGGGACCGGATGCCGTACGTCACCGACGGGCCCGACGGTCCGTACTGGACCTGCAAGAACGGCGGCTCCTTCGGGCTCCTCTGCGGCGTCGGTCCCGCCGGGCAGAAACTCGTACCCGGCCAGAACCACCGCGTGGACGCCATGGCCGCCACCGGTCTCTACGAGGACGGCAAGAAGGGCGTGCTGCGGCCCTCGACCCCGGCCCTGCGCGCCAAGGACATGGACCGCGACGGCGTGCAGGCCGAGGTGATCTTCGGCATCCTCGGCGCCGCGACGCGGCTGAACGATCACGAGGCGGCGACGGAGATGTTCCGCATCTACAACGACTGGCTGGTGGACTTCTGCAAGCACGACCCCACGCGCTTCATCGGCCTGGCGTGCCTGCCCTACGGCGACATCGACGCGGCCGTCAAGGAGATCTACCGCGTCGGCCGGCTCGGGCTGCGCGGCATGGAGCTGTCGTGCTCGTGGGACATGGAGCCCATGTGGCATCCGATGTGGGAGCCGCTCTGGCAGGCGGTGAACGACGTGAACCTCCCGCTGCACTTCCACACCTTCCCGTCGCTGCCGCCCGGCAAGATCGACGAGCAGAAGGGGCTGATCCGTCGGGCCGCCTTCTTCACCGCGGTCTCGAGCTTCCAGCTGAACCTGGTCAATATCCTGTCCGCCGTCATCGGCCGCGCTGTCCTCGAGCGCTATCCGAACATCCGGATCTCGTTCGGCGAGAGCGGCATCGGCTGGATCCCCTACGCGCTCGATCGCATGGACTACGAGTGGGAGGACCGCTTCCGCGACCTCGGCCTCACGATGAAGCCCAGCGACTACTGGCGCCGCCAGTGCAAGGCGACGTTTCAGTACGACCGCATCGGCACCAAGCTGATCGAGGACATGGGCGTCGAGACGCTGATGTGGGGCTCCGACTACCCGCACCCCGACGGCGTCTGGCCCGAGTCGTCGAAATACATCGCCGAGCAGTTCGGCCACCTGCCGGCCGACGTCACGCACAAGATCACGTGCGAGAACGCGGGGAAGTTCTACGGGCTGATCTAGGCGGGGCGCGATGATGAACCTCCTGCGCCCGAACGAGCGCGATCTCGTCGTCGACGGACGACGCCTGCGCCTGCTGGACTGGGGCGGCGACGGCCGCCCGCCCCTGCTTCTGCTGCACGGCTTCACCGGCCACGCGCACGCCTGGGACACGCTCGCCATCGCCCTGCAGCCGCACTTCCACGTGATGGCGCTCGACGCGCGCGGTCACGGCGACAGCGATCCCGCCGACGTCTACGACGCCGCCGGCTCGTTCCGCGACCTCGCGAGCGTCGTCGACCAGCTCGGCCTGCGCGCCCTCACGCTCGTCGGGCTGTCGATGGGCGGGCGGAGCGCGATGTACTTCGCGGCCAAGCGCCCCGAGCTCGTGGATCGCCTCGTCGTCCTGGACATCGGACCCGAGATCAGCAAGAAGGCGAGCGCGCCCTCGTCCGGACCGCCCGAGCCCGAGACGTGGGAGTCGATCGAGCAGGCGGCGCGGCACCTGCTGCGCGGCAACGCCTATCCGGGTATCCACTATTACCGCTGGGTGGCGTCGTCGAGCCTGCGCGCGCGCGAGGATGGCCGGCTCGTCTGGAAGTGGCATCCGTCGATCAAGGAGCGCCGCGTGATGGGCGACGTCGACTGGTGGGCGACCATTCGCGAGATCAAGGCGCCGCTGCTGCTGCTGCGCGGCGCCGAGAGCATGGTGCTCGACGCCGATGTGGCCCAGCGCATGGCGCGCGAGCTGCCGCGCGGCACCCTCGTCGAGATCCCGCGCGCCGTCCACACACTGCACGAGGACAACCCCGAAGCGGTCCTCGACGCGCTGCGCGCATTCCTGAAATTCTGACCACAGCGAGGCGACCATGAAGATCGTGTTCTTCGACGAGTTCACGCTGGGCGTGCTGAAGGGCGATGCCGTCGTCGACGTCGCACGCGTGGTGCAGGACATTCCGCACCTGGGGCCGCACGACATCATCCGCGGCGTGATCGAGCGCTGGGCCGAGGTTCGCCCCAAGCTCGAGGCCGCCGCCGCCCAGGAGCGCGGGGTGCCGCTCGACCGCGTGAAGATCCGGCCGCCGCTGCCGAAGCCGACGAACATCGTCTGCATGGCCGTGAACTACATGGAGGACGGCACCCGCAGCGAGCCGGCGCCCATCAACGCCTTCCTCAAGGCCCCCTCGGCGATCATCGGCGACGGCGACGCGATGGTGCTCCCGGACGTGCCGGCCACGATCTTCGAGGGCGAGGCCGAGATGGCGGTGATCATCGGCAAGCGCGCCTCGCACGTGAGCGCGGCCAACGCGATGAGCTACGTGTTCGGCTACACCAACTTCATCGACGGCTCGGCGCGCGGGCTCCTGCCACCCGGCAACACCTTCTACCAGATGAAATCCCGCGACACCTTCGCGCCGCTCGGGCCCTGGCTCGTGACCGCCGACGAGATCGCCGACCCGCATCAACGGCAGATCAGGCTCTCGGTGAACGGGACGGTGAAGCAGAACTTCAACACCAACGACATGGCGCACAAGATCCCGCGCTGCATCGAGTGGGTCACCTCCATCCACACGCTGGAGCCGGGCGACGTGCTGGCCACCGGCACCAACCATCGCGGGCTGAGCGCCTTCCAGGACGGCGACCGGATCGAGGTGGAGACGGAAGGGCTCGGTCGACTACGCTTCAACATTCGCGATGCGCTGAAGCGCACGTGGGATCGTGAGACGCGCCTGGACCGGCAGCAGAAGGGTCAGGAGGGGACGACGCCGCAACTCAGCGGCAAGCACGCGCCGGCGAAGAAGGACTAGGCGCCTCTCGCAACAGCGACCACCGATTTTCTACCCCGTACTCACCGTCGAGTACGCTCGGCAGATCGCCCGTGATTGGAACACGAAGGACGCGGCTTCTGGCTTTGCCGGCTTCATCACCAGATTCGAGCTCGCGGGTAAGTTCGCGCGAAGATATCCAGTACAAACCGCGGCCCCAAGACCAACATTCCGGTCGACCTTCTCGAGTGACGGACATCCGACGCGCGCGCTAGACGGTGACGCCGCGGCGGGCGAGCTCCGCTTCGAGATCGAGCGGACGCGTGCGGACCGGCTTGCCGTCGGGCACCGTCCAGAACAGCTCGAACTCGAGGCCGTCGGGATCCTTCGCGTAGAGTGAGAGGCTCACGCCGTGGTCCGACTGACCCACGAGGGCGCCGGCGTCGATCAGCACGCGCCGCGCCCGCGCGAGATCCGACAGCGCGCCGACCTCCCACGCCGCGTGGTACATGCGCGCCGCGTGCTCGTCGGGCTCGCGCAGTCCCGGCTGCTCGAAGAGGCCGAGGTTGTGGTCGTCGCCGCTCCCCGGGATCCGCATGAACGCCGCCTGCGGAAACCGGTGCGCGACCTCGAAGCCGAGCACGTCGCGGTAGAAGCGCTCGCTGCGCTCGACGTCGGCGACCCAGAGCACGAGATGCTGCAGCCGCCGGATGCCGAGGCCGCTCATGGCGCCAGCGTCTTGGCGACCTCCGCCATCGACGGCGGCGTCGCCGTGTCCTTCCAGCCGGCGAGCCGCCGGTAGATCTCACCGGCCGCGTCGTGGAAGCCGTCCGGCAGCCCGGCCGCATCGAACGTGGCGGCGATCTCCTCCATCTCGCCGACGAAGCGCCAGGCCTTCTTGATGTTGGCGGACACCGCGCGCTCGGAGCGCGCCGTCACGTCGGGCTGCGAGCGGGCCCACTCCGCGACCAGCGCCGCATCGACGCCCTCGTGCGCGGCGAGCGCGCGGATCGCGAGCAGCAGCGCCTGGGAACCCTTGTTCCAGCCAGCGTACGCCATCTTGATCGCGGAGGCGGCGCCGACGGGGCCGTCGAGCACGATCGCCTCGAGCAGGCTGCCCTTGAAGCGCGCGGCGACGTCGGCGGCGCCGGGGCCGGACAGATAGAGGCGCGTGTCGCCAGCCTTGCGGGCGGGTGGGCCGATGATGCCGCCGTCGACAAAGCGCGCACCGCCGGCGGTGACGATCTCGCCGATCGTGCGCGTCGTCGCGGGCGCGACGGCGTTGCCGTCCACGAAGGTGCCGCCGAAGCGCGCGGCCGCGACCTCGCGCGCGACCGCGGGCGCGCTCGCCGGCGGGCACACGGACAGGATGATCTCGCTCTCGCGCGCGAGCCGGACCAGCGTGTCGACGTCCTCGAGGCCGTCGGCGACGGCGCGCCGGCGTGTCGCCTCACCGCGCCCGGCCGACGCCCAGATCACGCGCGAGCCTCCTGCCCGCGCCGCCGCCGCCACCGAACTGCCCATCTCGCCCGGATGCAGGATCCCGATCGTCGTCACGGCAGCCTCCTTGGCTCGTTCCAGCCTACGCCGCGCGTCGAGAACCGCCAAGCACCGCGCGCGCCCGCTCCGTCGCCTGCACGAGGCCGCCCGGCAGCAGCAGCACGATGGCCACGAAGAGCGCGCCGAAGATCAGCAGGTGAATGTCGACCCAGTGCAGCGCGAGGTACTCCTTGAGGACGACGTAGAGCACGGCCCCGAGCACCGGCCCCTGGAGCGTGCCCACGCCGCCGATGAACGTCATCAGCAGCGCGTCGAACGTCCACTGCGGACCGAACGGGTGCGACGGGTAGTAGCTGATGTGGTAGTAGGCGAAGAGTCCGCCCGCCAGTCCGGCCAGCGCCGTCGACAGCGCGAGCGCCGTCAGCTTCAGCGAGAGCGCGCCGACGCCGGACGCCTCCGCCGCCTCCTCGTCCTCGCGGATCGCGCGCATGCCGAGGCCAAGGCGCGAGGTCGCGAGCGCGGTCACCGCGATGACCGACACGGCCGCGAGGCCGAGCGCCAGGTAGTAGCGCTGCGTGAGCCGGTAGCTCGCGATGGTGGCCGCGGGCAGCGTGGAGATCTGCGGCAGCACGTTGCCGACGGTGGTCCTTAGTATTTCGCCGAGGGCCAGGGTGCCGATGGCGAAGTACGCGCCGCGCAGCCGGAATGCCGCCACGCCGCTCACCAGCGCGAAGAGCATGGCCGTGGCCGCGCCCGCCGCCATGGCCAGCAGCACCGGGATGCCGTCCGTCCACAGCGTGCGCGTGACCAGCGCGCCGAGGCCGAAGAACGCGGCGTGGCCGAGATTCACCTGTCCGGCGTAGCCGGCGACGATGTTCCACGACTCCGCGAGTATGATCGCCAGCAAGATCAGGAACACGAAGTTCAGCACGTCGTCGCGCGGCGCCGCGAGGGGCAGCAGCGCGAGCAGCGCGAGCGCGGCGAGGATGGCGGCGGCCCAGCGGCGCTCGTGGCCGCCCGACGTCATCGGCCGAAGAGCCCGCGCGGGCGCACGGTGAGCACGACGACGAAGATCACGAGCCCGACGATCTCGCGGTACGGGCCCCCGAACGTCGCCGCGCTCGCCGCCTCGGCCAGGCCGAGCACGAGGCCGCCGACGAAGGTGCCCATCATCGAACCGAGCCCGGCGAGGACGACGACGATCAACGCCTTGAGCGTCCATTCCAGCCCGATGGACGGGCTGACCGAATACGCCACGGTCACCAGCGTGCCGGCGGCGCCGGCCAGCGCCGTGCCGAGCGCGAAGGCGAGGAGATAGGCGCGCCGGATGTCGATGCCCGTCAGCAGCGCGGCCTGCCAGTCTTCCGCCGTCGCGCGGATCGCTTTGCCCCAGCGCCAGCGCGAGAGCAGCAGCTGCAGCGCGCCGATCAGCAGCAGCGCCAGCACCAGCGTCGCGAGACGAACCAGAGGGATCGAGAGCTCACCCACCGAGAGCACGGCGCCGCCGTAGGAGGTCGGGATCGAGCGCTCGTCGGCCGTCCAGAGCCGCACGGCCAGCGCGTGCAGCGCCAGGGCCAGGCCGAACCCGATCAGGAGGGAATTCTTCACGCGCGTCTCTTCATGCGCGCGCACGACGAAGCCGAAGAGCCCCCAGTAAAGGATCGCGCCGAGCAGCAGCGCGCCCGGGATCACCAGCGCCAGCGACGCGAAGGGATCGACACCGAGCAGCGCGGCCAGCCAGAAGGCGCCGTAGCCGCCGAGCATGATCAGCTCGCCGTGCGCGACGTTGAGCACGCGCATGACACCGAAGACCAGCGAGAGCCCGGCCGCCGCCAGGCCGTAGAGCCCGCCGATCAGCAGGCCGAGCAGGAGCTGCTGCGCGAGTATCATCGTCGAACCGCGAGCGGACCCAGGTAGGCGCGCCGGACATGCTCGTTGGCCATCAGGCCGGCGCCGCTCCCCTCGCCGACGATCCGCCCGCCCTCGAGCAGGTAGCCGCGATGCGCCAGGCTCAGGGCTGACGGCACGTTCTGCTCGACGAGAAAGACAGCGACGCCGTCGCGGTTGATCGCGACCAGCGCCTCGAGGATCGCCGCCACGAGCCGCGGCGCCAGCCCCAGCGAGGGCTCGTCCAGCATGAGCAGCCGCGGGCTCGCCATGAGCGCGCGCCCGACGGCCACCATCTGCTGCTGGCCGCCCGAGAGCGCCTGCACCGCCGTGCGCCGGCGCTCGGCGAGCACGGGAAACAGCGTGTAGACGCGCTCGAGCGCCGCGCGCCGCCCTGCCCACGCGCGCGGGGCGAAGGCGCCGAGCTCGAGGTTTTCCTGCACCGACATGCCGCCGAAGAGCCGGCGGCCCTCGGGAACGAGCGCGACACCACGCTGGACGATCAGGTGCGCATCGAGCGCGCGCAGGTCCTGGCTGTCCCAGCGGATCGTGCCCGCCCACCGTCCACGCCGCGGGGGCCGCACGAGGCCGGCGACGCAATTCAGCAGCGTGCTCTTGCCGGCGCCGTTCGGACCGAGCAGCGCGACGATCTCGCCGGCGCCGACGGCGAGCGTCACGCCCGACAGCACGGGCACGTCGCCGTAGCCGGCCTCGAGCCCCCGGATCTCAAGCACGCGCGCGGCGCCCCACGCCGCCGCCGAGGTAGACGTCGACGACGTTCGGATCCGCCGCCACCGCCGCCGGCGGACCATCGGCGATCTTCTCGCCGGCGCTGAGCACGACGATGCGCCGGGCGAGGTCCATCAGCGCCCACACGATGTGCTCGACCATCAGCACGGTCATGCCGCCGGCCACGAGATCGCGGACGAGCTCCATCGCCGTCGCCGTCTCCATGGGATTCAATCCGGCCATGAACTCGTCGAGCAGCAGCAGCCGCGGCGACGTCGCCAGCGCCCGGGCCAGCTCGAGACGCTTGCGATCGATCAGCGTGAGCCGCGCGGCGGGCTCGTCGGCGCGCGCCTCGAGGCCCAGCACGCGCAGCAGCCGTCGCGCCTCGGTCACCGCCTCCGATCTCGTCGTCCGCGCGCGGCCGTACAGCCGGCCGACCAGGACGTTCTCGAGCGCGGTGAGCCCCGCGAACGGCCGTACGAGCTGGAACGTGCGCGCCACGCCGATCGCGCAGACCTCGTGCGCCGGCCGGCCGGCGATGTCGCGGCCGGCGAGGCGGATGCGGCCGGCATCGGGCGCGAGCGCGCCGGCAATCAGGTTGAAGAGGGTCGTCTTTCCGGAGCCGTTCGGGCCCATGATGCCGAGCAGCTCGCCCTCCTCGAGGACGAAGCCGACGTCGTGGACCGCACGGACGCCGCCGAAGCCCTTCGACAGCCGCTCCACCTCGAGCAGGGGCATGCGGCCGCTACGGCCCCGGCGCGGTCAACGCTTGGCGAACGGCGGTGCGGGATACGCGAGCGGCGCCGTGGCGAACTCCTTCGGCCACACCAGCTCCTGCTTGCCGTTCTGCCACTGGGCGAAGGCGGCCGGCACGATGCCGGTGCCGTCGGGGCGGAACTTCACCGGCCCGATGACCGTCGTCATGTCGGTGGCGGCCACGGCGTCGCGGACCTTCGCGTGGTCGGTCGAGCCCGCCTTGGAGATGGCGGCCGCCAGGATCTGCACGCACGCATAGGCGGGACCGACGATCGGATCCGCGGGACGGCCGAATTTTTTCTCGTGCGCCTCGTTCAGCTCCTTCACGCCCGGCGCGCGCATCGCGTGGTGCCAGCCGGCCGCCAGCACCGTGTAGTCGCCATCCTTGCCGAGGTTCTTCGTCCACGGCGGCGAGTCCGACGCGCGGATCAGCACGGTGAGCTTCGGCGTGTAGCCGAGCTCCTTCATCTGCTTGATGATCGTCATGCCGTCGGGCGGCGTCGGGATGCCGAACACGGCGTCGGCGTTGGCCGACTTCGCCTTGAGGATCAGGTCGGAGAAATCCTTGGCGCCGGGCGCGTACTCGCCGTGGACGACGACCTGGTAACCGGCGGCCTTGCCGGCCTCCGTCCACGCCGCCGCCATCTCCTGGCCCCAGTCCGTCTTCTCCTGGAAGATCGCCACCGTCTTCGGCCGCTCGCCGGCCGGGATGAGCGCGAGCAGGCCCTGGGTGTGCTTGCCGATGTCGGGCGACTTCCAGAACGGCGAGAACAGGTACTTGAAGCCCTGCTGGTGGATCCGGTGGAGCGCGAACGCGATGCCGAGGTACGGGATCTTGTTCTTCTCCGCGACCGAGGCCGCCGCCGCGTGGAGGTCCGAGCCGAAGCCGCCCAGGTAACCGGCGACGCCCTGCGAGGCCAGCGACTCGAGCCGCGCCACCGTCTTGGTGGCATCGGACTCGTCGTCGAGCACGACCAGCTCGAGCGGCGTCTTCTTGCCGGCGAGCGTCATGCCACCCGAGGCGTTGATCTGCTCGACGGCGATCTCGTAGCCGGTGCGCACCTGCGCGCCGCCCGGGCCATAACGGCCGGTGAGCGGCACCACCGCGCCGAGCTTCACCGCTTGCGCCGTCGCGAGCGACGGCCAGAGTCCGAGCAGTCCCAGCACCAGCGCGGCCAGTACCCTCATCGATCCCTCCGTTGGAGTCGGTTCATTCGGTCGATGACCAGAAGTCGGCGACGGAGACGCGGCATGAAGCCCTCCCCGGGCTCAGCGGCCCCAGACGAGACGCGCGACCTCGGCCACCCGCTCGAGCTTGCTGCGCTGATCCTCCGGCGTGACGCGGTTGCCTTCCATGGTCGAGGCGAAGCCGCACTGCGGGCTCAGCGCCAGGCGCTCGAGCGGCACGAGCTTGGCCGCGGCGTCGATGCGCCGCCGCAGCTCCTCCACCGACTCCAGCCGCGGCTTCTTCGTGGTCACCAGACCCAGCACGACCTCGCGATCGGGCGGCACCACGCGCAGCGGCCCGAAGTCGCCCGAGCGCTCGTCGTCGTACTCCAGAAGGAAGCGCTGGAAGCGGCTCTTGCCAAAGACGCGCGCGATCGGCTCGTAGCCGCCGCTCGCGTAGAACTTCGACTGGTTGTTGCCGCGGCAAATGTGCAGACCGAAGGTCACGCCCGGGTGGCGGCCGATGACCGCGTTGTCCATCTCGATGCAGGCGTCGATCAGCCGGTCGGGATCGCTGCCGCGCGTGACGTAGCCCGCCCGCAGCGCGGGATCGAGCAGGGCCGCGTACTGGGGCGCGTCGATCTGAATGTACGTGCAGCCGAGCCTCACCAGCTCCTCGACCTCGCGGCGGTTGAAGTCCACGACGTCGGCCAGGAAGCCGTCGCGCGTCGGGTAGGCGCCCGCGGACTGCCGGGGGTCATAGTAAGCGGCCGCCTGCTGGGCGCTGATCAGCGTGACCTTCGTCGCCTTCGTGGCGCGCGCGCGCAGGTACGCGAACTCCTCGCCACACATGCTGCGCCGCCACGCGAGCTTCTCGACCACGACCGGACGCTTGAAGATGAGCTCCTCGCCCTGCTCGTCGCGGAACGGGATGGCCCAGCCCCCGTGCTTGTCGAAGCCCGCGAGGGCCTCGATCATGTGGCCGAAGAACGCATAGCGTCGCAACTCGCCATCGGTGACGACGTCGAGTCCGGCCGCTTCCTGGAGCCGGACGGCCTCGTCCACCGCGCGGTCCTCG
>QHSB01000243.1:3244-24225 GCA_003220335.1 Candidatus Rokuibacteriota bacterium | reverse complement strand
GTGTCCCAGCTGAACGACGCGGTCGAGGCCGTGCCGGACGTCGAGAAGATCGGCGTGGCGCCGCCGTCCAGCCGCACCGTCCAGCTGATCGTGCCGGTGCCGCCACTCTCACTCATGCCGACCGGCACCGCGCCGGTCACCGTCGCCCCCTCGCCAGGGCTCGTGAACGTCGCGCTCATCCCGGTCGTCTTCCGCTTGATCTGATAGATGACGCCGGTGCCGCCGTTGGTGTCGACGCTGCCGTCCGAGGCCATGTCGGCGATGAAGAGCGAATCTTGGGTGGCCAGAAGCTGGTCGCCGTGACCGAGCTGGAAGCTCTCGATGAAGTGGAAGTACTTGCCGGTACCGAGATCCCAGAACACGAGCGGGTTCTCTTCGTTGCCGGACGGAGGCGCACTGAACTTGCCGTGGAAGCCGACGAAGATGCCGTTGTTCACGTATGGCGGAAACGACGGGGGCGCGAAGACGATCCCGGACGGACCCTCGCTCTCCGCCCCGTCCGGCCCGTTCGGATCGCCCGGATCCGGGCACGACGCACACGGCAGGGGAAGGAAGGCGACGAGAGGCTGCACGCCGCCGCTGCCGACGCGCTGGCCGGTGTGGTAGTCGATGTAGTCGTTCGGGAAGCCGAAGTCCGGCACGGGCTGCCGCCCGAGGTCGGCCGCCGCGATGCGGTTGATCTCATCGGCGCTGAGCGGCTCATTGGGGTCCTGAAAGCCGTCGATCCCGTTGTCCTCGAAGTAGAGGTCGCCCGTGGTCGGGTGGAACGCCATGCCGGCCGCGTTCCGGAGACCCGCCGCGATGCGGACGAACCGTGTCCGTGTTCTGGTCGTCGTTCGCCGAGGAACCGACATTGAAGTAGAGCTCCCACGTGCCGGCCGGCGCGCCCGGCGCCGGGCGCGTCGTCATCGCGTACGCCTTGTGCTCCCAGATCCCGGGGAACGTGAAGTTCAGCGTGCCGACGAACGTGTAGGGCGATGCAGGGCCGTTGTTCATCTTGAGCACGATGATCCGGTTTTCGCCGTCCTTCGCGCTCATGATGAAGACCATGTTTCCGGTGACCGCGAGACCCGTCCAGACGCCGACCGGGTCCGAGTACATCAGCTGCCCGGGGCCGTCGGCGATGCCGTCGTCGTTGGTATCGGTGAAGCGAAGGAGCTCGCCGGACGAGAACCAGTACGCACCGTTCCCGTTGGGATTGCTCGTCGCCACCAGGATGGAGCCGTCCGACAACCGCGCCAGCCCGTTCGGGAAGTTCAGTCCCGAGGCGAACGTGGTGATCCGGAAGTCAGCCGGGTTCACCCGTGGATCACCGCCGATCGTGAACTGCGCGGCGGCGGGAGCAACCGTGCCGGCGACGTGAGCGGAGACGCAGACGGCGAGCGCGACGAGGGATCGGACCAGACGCATGGTGTGCGCACTCCTTCGGACGGCGATTGGCCCCTGCCCGTCTTGGAAGCAAACCGACTGCCGAACCGCGAATGCGTTAAATTCGACACCTTTCGTGCGATTTCTGCGAAGGGAAAGGGCGTCAGGCACTGCGACATATGGGCAACGGCCTGCGGTATCCTCGGCGTGATGCGCCGCTCCGCCCGGACGTGGGTCGTGGTCGTGATCCTCGGCTGCGTCCTGGCCGGCGGCGCGTACGCGCTGACCCGCCCCGGCAAGGGGCAGCCGGGCCGGAGCGGTGGCGGCGCCTCGGCGGCTCCGGGGCCACGCGCCACCCCCGTCGTCACCGCCGTCGCCCGTGCGGGCGATCTCCCTGTCTCCCTCAGCGCGCTGGGCTCCGTCACCGCGCTCAACACCGTCACCGTGCGCAGCCGGGTGGATGGCCAGCTGCTCAAAGTGCACTTCGGCGAGGGGCAGCTCGTGCGCCAGGGCGAGCTGCTTGCCGAGATCGACCCCAGCCCATTTCAGGCGCAACTGAAGCAGGCGGAAGGACAGCTGGCCCGCGACATGGCCGCGCTGCAGAACGCGCAGCTCGACCTCGAGCGTTACCGCGTGCTCGTCGACAAGGAGATGATCGCGCGCCAGCAGTACGACACCCAGGCGGCCACCGTGCGGCAGGCCGAAGGCGCCGTGAAGGCCGACCAGGGGCAGCTGGACCTCATCAAGGTGCAGCTCGACTACTGCCGCATCACGGCGCCGCTCGGCGGCCGCGTCGGGTTGCGTCTGGTGGACCCGGGCAACATGGTCAAGGCCAACGACCCCGGCGGCCTGGTCGTCATCACCCAGATCGAGCCGATCGCCCTCGTCTTCGCCATCCCCGAGGACAGCCTGCAGCCCGTGCTGCGCCAGTACCGCAGCGGCAAGTCTGTGCCGGTGGACGCCTATGACCGGGAGGGCAAGAGGAAGCTGGCGTCGGGGACGCTGGCCGCCGTCGACAACCAGATCGATCCGGGCACCGGCACCGCCAAGCTCAAGGCCACGTTCGCCAACCGCGACGGCGCGCTCTTTCCGAACCAGTTCGTGAACGCGCGCGTGCTGCTGGACGTGCTGCCGAACGTGGTGCTGGCGCCGAGCGAGGCGATCCAGCGTGGCCCGCAGGGGGCCTTCGTCTACGTCGTGAAGCCGGACGGCGTGGCGCAGATGCGCCGGCTCGAGCTCGGCCCGAGCGACGGCGGCCTCGTCGCCGTCAAGCAGGGGCTCGCCCCCGGCGAGGCGGTGGTGGTGGACGGCGCCGAGAAGCTGCAGGACGGTGCCAAGGTCGAACCCCGGGAGCGGGCCCCCGCGCGGACGCGGTCGTGAACCTCTCGTCGCAGTTCATCCTGCGGCCCGTCGCGACGTCGTTGCTGACGGCGGCGATCGTGCTCGCGGGTGCGATCGCGTATCGGCAGCTCCCCGTCTCCGCGCTCCCGCAGGTCGACTACCCGACCATCCAGACCGTCACGTTCTATCCGGGCGCGAGCCCGGACGTGATGGCCTCGGCGGTGACGGCGCCGCTCGAGCGCCAGTTCGGCCAGCTCCCCGGGCTCAAGCAGATGACGTCCACCAGCTCGGCGGGCTCCAGCGTGATCACGCTGCAGTTCGACCTCGCGCTGGCGCTCGACATCGCCGAGCAGCAGGTGCAGGCGGCCATCAACGCGGCGTCGTCGTTCCTGCCCAAGGACCTGCCGAACCCGCCCGTCTACAGCAAGGTGAATCCCGCCGACGCCCCGGTGCTGACGCTCGCGCTGACCTCGGCAGCGCTGCCGCTGACCGCCGTGCAGGACCTGGCCGACACGCGGCTCGTGCAGAAGATCGCGCAGCTGCCGGGCGTGGGCCTCGTGACCCTCTCCGGCGGCCAGAAGCCGGCCGTGCGCATCCAGGTGAACCCGACGCTGCTGGCCGGCTACGGCCTCACGCTCGACGACGTGCGCAACGCGGTGGCCGCGGCCAACGTCAACCAGGCCAAGGGCAGCCTGGACGGGCCCTACCAGGCGTACACCATCGGCGCCAACGACCAGCTGCACCAGAGCGTGCAGTACCGCACGCTCGTCGTGGCCTACCGCAACAACGCGCCCGTCCAGCTCTCCGACATCGCCGACGTGATCGACGGCGCCGAGAACGTGCGCCAGGCGGCGTGGATGAACGATCGCCCCGCCATCGTCGTGAACATCCAGCGTCAGCCCGGCGCCAACATCATCGAGGTGGTGGACCGGGTGAAGCGGCTTCTGCCCACGCTGTCCGCCGGCCTGCCCGCCTCCGTGAAGGTGGAGGTCCTGACCGACCGCACGACGACCATCCGCGCCTCGGTGCACGACGTGCAGTTCGAGCTGATCCTGGCCGTGATCCTCGTCGTGCTCGTGATCTTCGTCTTTCTGCGATCGGCGGCGGCCACCTTCATCCCCGGCGTGACCGTGCCCGTGTCGATCGTGGGCACCTTCGCGGTGATGTACGCGCTGGGCTTCTCCCTCAACAACCTGTCGCTCATGGCGCTCACGATCGCCACCGGCTTCGTCGTCGACGACGCGGTCGTGATGATCGAGAACATCGCGCGCTACATCGAGGCGGGCGAGGCGCCCCTGGCCGCGGCCTTCAAGGGGGCGGGGCAGATCGGGTTCACGATCCTGTCGCTGACCGTGTCGCTCATCGCCGTGCTGATCCCGCTGCTCTTCATGGGCGACATCGTGGGCCGCCTGTTCCGCGAGTTCGCGCTGACGCTGGCCGCGGCCATCCTCGTCTCCGCCGCCGTCGCCCTCACGCTCACGCCGATGATGTGCGCCAAGCTGCTCAAGCGGCCCGAGGAGCGCAAGGAGGGCCGCCTGGGCCGCGCGGCCGAGCGCACCTTCGAGCGCATCGTGCACGCCTACATGACGTCACTGCGGGCGATTCTCGCGCACCAGCCCACGGTGCTCCTCATCGCCGCCGTCACGCTCGTCCTCACCATCGCCCTCTACGTGTTCATTCCGAAGGGCCTGTTCCCCGTGCAGGACACGGGCGTGATCCTGGCCATCTCGGAGGCGCCTCAGAACGTCTCGTTTTCGGCCATGGCCGCGCGCCAGCAGGCGCTGGGGCGCGTGATCCTCAAGGATCCGGCGGTGGCGGGCCTGTCGTCGTTCATCGGCGTGGACGGCACCAACGTCACGCTCAACAGCGGGCGACTGCTCATCACGCTGAAGCCCCTCAACGAGCGCGTCGGCGTGACCGACGTGATCGACCGCCTGCGCACGGCCCTGGCCGACGTGGCGGGCATCACGCTCTACCTGCAGCCGGTGCAGGATCTCACCGTCGAGGACCGCGTGAGCCGCACCCAGTTCCAGTACGGCCTCGAGGACGCCGACGAAAAAGAGCTGCGCATCTGGGCGCCGCGGCTGCTGGCGCGCCTGCGCGAGCAGCCCATGCTGCGCGACGTGGCGAGCGATCAGCAAGACTCCGGGCTGGAGGCGGTGGTCACCATCGACCGCGCCACCGCCTCGCGCCTGGGCATCACCCCGCAGATGGTGGACGACGCGCTCTACAACGCGTTCGGCCAGCGGCAGATCTCGACCGTGTTCACGCAGCTCAACCAGTACCGCGTGGTGCTGGAGGTGAAGGAGGAGTTCCGCGCGGCCCCCGCGGCGCTCGGCGGCGTGTATCTGCGGTCCAACCCCAGCGCGGGCGGCGCGCCGAGCTCCACCGCGGGCGGCTCGGCGCAGGTGCCGCTGGCCACCGTGGCCAGCGTGCAGGAGCGCGCGGCCCCGCTCGTCATCGCCCACCAGGGGCAGTTCCCCGCCGTGACGATCTCGTTCAACCTGGCGCCCGGCGCCTCCCTGGGCGACGCCGTCGACGCCATCAGCGGCGCCGCGCGCGAGATCAACCTGCCGCCATCGATCCAGACGGGCTTCCTCGGCGCCGCGCGCGCCTTCCAGGCCTCGCTCGCGAACGAGCCGATCCTCATCCTGGCCGCCGTCATCACCGTCTACATCGTGCTCGGCGTCCTCTACGAGAGCTGGGTGCACCCGATCACGATCCTGTCCACCCTGCCCTCGGCGGGCCTGGGCGCGCTGCTCGCGCTGATCCTCACCCGGCTCGAGCTGTCGGTGATCGCGCTGATCGGCATCATCTTGCTGATCGGCATCGTGATGAAGAACGCCATCATGATGATCGACTTCGCGCTCGACATGCAGCGCACGCAAGGCCGGCCCGCGCGCGAGGCCATCGAAGAGGCGTGCCGGCTCCGCTTCCGCCCGATCCTCATGACCACGATGGCGGCCCTGCTGGGCGGCGTGCCGCTCGCCTTCGGCGGCGGCGTGGGCGCCGAGCTGCGGCAGCCCCTCGGCATCGCCATCGTCGGCGGCCTCATCGTGAGCCAGCTGCTGACGCTCTACACGACGCCCGTCATCTACCTGGCGTTCGATCGGATGGGGGGCCAGCGCTCGGACGCGCCCCGGCGGAGCCGTGGCGCGCCTCGGGATCGCCCCACCGAGACGACCGAGTGAGCATCTCGGGCCCGTTCATCCGCCGGCCCGTCGGCACCACGCTGCTGACGGCGGCGCTCGTGCTGGCCGGCGTGCTCGGCTTCCGCCTGCTGCCGGTGGCGCCGCTGCCGCAGGTGGACTTCCCGACTATCCAGATCGTCGCCGCCCTGCCCGGCGCCAGCCCCGAGACGATGGCCTCCGCGGTGGCCACGCCGCTCGAGCGCCAGTTCGGCCGCATCGCCGGCGTGACCGAGATGACGTCCACGTCCTTCCTCGGCGCCACCACGATCACGCTGCAGTTCGACCTCGCGCGGGACATCAACGGTGCCGCGCGCGACGTGCAGGCGGCCATCGCCGCCGCCGCCGGTCAGCTGCCGCCCAACATGCCGGCCAACCCGACCTATCGCAAGGTCAACCCGGCCGACGCGCCGATCCTCATCATCGCCCTCACCTCCGACACGGTGAGCCGCGCCGCCATGTACGACGTGGCCTCCACCGTGCTCCAGCAGAAGCTGTCGCAGCTCGAGGGCGTCGGCCAGGTGTTCGTGGGCGGCGGCTCCCTGCCCTCCGTGCGCGTCGAGCTCAATCCGACGTCGCTCGCGCACTACGGCATCGGGCTCGAGGGCGTGCGCAACATGCTCGACAACGCCAACGTCAACCGCCCCAAGGGTCAGCTGCACGGCCCCGAGCGCTCGTGGGAGATCCGCGCCACCGACCAGCTCCGCTACGCCGCCGAGTACGCGCCCCTCATCGTCGCGTGGCGCAACGGCTCCGCCATCCGCCTGAGCGACGTCGGCTACGTGCGGGACGAGGTCGAGGACCTGCGCGCGCTCGGGCTGTCCAACGGCAAACCGGCCATCCTGCTCGTCGTCTTCCGCCAGCCCGGCGCCAACGTCATCGACACGGTGGACCGGATCCGCGAGGAGATGCCGATCCTGGCGGCGAGCGTGCCCGGCGACGTCAACCTGTCGGTCGCCCTCGACCAGACGGTGACCATCCGGGCCTCCGTCCATGACGTCGAGGTCGCGCTCACCATCGCCGTGGGCCTCGTGGTGCTGGTGGTCTTCCTCTTCCTGCGCGACTGGCGCGCGACGCTGATCCCCGGCGTGGTGGTGCCGGTCTCGCTCGTCGGCACCTTCGGCGTGATGTGGTTCATCGGCTACTCGATCGACAACCTCTCGCTGATGGCGCTCACCATCGCCACCGGCTTCGTGGTGGACGACGCCATCGTCGTGGTCGAGAACGTCATCCGCCACGTCGAGGCGGGGATGCCGGTGGCCCAGGCCGCCCGGCTCGGCGCGCAGGAGATCGGCTTCACCGTGCTGTCCATCAGCGTCTCGCTCATCGCCGTGTTCATCCCGATCTTCCTGATGGGCGGGCTCGTCGGCCGGCTCTTTCGCGAGTTCGCGGCCGTGATGTCGATCGCCATCATCATCTCGCTGCTCGTGTCGCTGACGACGACGCCGATGATGTGCGCGATCCTCCTGCGCGCCCGCCGTGGGCCCAATGACGAGCGACGCGGACGGATCGTGCGCTGGTACGACACGACGCTGTCCTGGACGCTGCGGCATCCCGCCACCGTGATGCTGATCGCGGTGATCACGTTCGCCGTCAACGTCTACCTCTTCGTGGTGATCCCCAAGGGCTTCTTCCCGCAGCAGGACAACGGGCGCATCGCCGGCGTGCTGGTGGCCGCGCAGGACGTCTCCTTCCAGGCCATCCGCGAGAAGATGGCCCGCTTCGTCGACATCGTGAAGTCCGATCCCGCCGTCGAGGCGGCCACGGCCTTCACGGGCGGCGGCGGCGGCCGCGGCACGACCAGCAACACCGGGCGCATGTTCATCTCGCTCAAGCCGCGCTCGCAGCGCAAGCTCAGCGCCGACGAGGTGATCGCGCGGCTGCGCCCCAAGCTGGCGCAGGTGCCCGGCGCCACGCTGTTCCTGCAGGCCACGCAGGACGTGCGCCTGGGCGGGCGCATCAGCCAGGCGCAGTACCAGTACACGCTGGTGAGCGACAACCTCGAGGAGCTCAACGCGTGGGCGCCGCGGCTGGTGGCCACCATGCGCAAGATGAAAGAGCTGCGCGACGTGTCGAGCGACCAGCAGGACCGCGGGCTGCAGGTTCCGCTGGAGATCGACCGCGCGACCGCCGCGCGGCTCGGCGTGACGACGAAGATGATCGACGACACGCTCTACGACGCCTTCGGCCAGCGGCAGGTGTCGACGATCTACACGACGCTGAACCAGTACCACGTCGTGATGGAGGTGGCGCCGGAGTACTGGCAGAGCCCGGAGGCGCTGTCGCAGATCTACGTGCGCGGAGCGTCGGGCAACATGATCCCGCTCACCGCGGTCACGAAGTTCGGCACGAGCCGGGCGCCGCTCCAGGTGAACCACCAGGGCCTCTTCCCGGCCGTCACCGTCTTCTTCAACCTGGCGCCCGACGTCGCGCTGGGCGACGCGGTGACGGCGATCCTCGGCGAGGCCAACCGCATGGGGCTGCCCGGGGGCATCCGCGGCAGCTTCACCGGCACCGCGCAGGCCTTCCAGGCTGCCCTCGCCAACCAGCCGCTGCTGATCCTGGCCGCGCTGGTGGCCGTCTACATCGTGCTCGGCATCCTCTACGAGAGCCTCGTCCACCCCTTCACGATCCTCTCCACGCTGCCCTCGGCGGGCGTGGGCGCGCTGCTGGCGCTGCTCGCCACCGGCATCGAGCTGAGCATCATCGCGGTCATCGGCATCATCTTGTTGATCGGCATCGTGAAGAAGAACGCCATCATGGTCATCGACGTCGCGCTGGAGCTGGAGCGCCGCGAGGGAAAGTCGCCGCGCGAGGCCGTCCACGAGGCGTGCCTGCGCCGCTTCCGGCCGATCATGATGACGACGCTGGCCGCGCTGCTGGGCGCCATGCCGCTCGCCGTCGGCATCGGGACGGGCTCGGAGCTGCGCCGGCCGCTCGGCATCACGATCGTCGGCGGGCTCCTGCTGAGCCAGCTGCTCACGCTCTACACGACGCCGGTCGTCTACCTCTATATGGAGCGCTGGCGCGTGGCCGCCGGCCGCGCGCGCGTCCGGGTGGCGGAAGCGCTCGGGCTCAAGCCGCGGCGGCCGGTGCCGCAGGGCGGCGAGTAGGCGCTACCGTCCTCGGGCGACCGTGTTGAACTGTCCGAACGGCATGTTCGTGTAGGTGATCGAGCCGTCGGACCCGACGATCCGCTGAAAGTCGCCGCCTGCCTGGGATTGCCCCCACTCGATCGTCGCGTCGTAGAAGCGCAGCACCCGCGTCACGTAGTCTCGCGTCTCTGGATACGGCGGAATCCCGCGAAACGTCACCACGGCCTTCTCGCCGGCGTTGTATGCCGCAACGGCGAGGCGCAGGTCGTGCCGGAACCGCTCCATGAGAGCGCGGAGATGCCGGGTGCCGCCCTGAATATTCTGGCTCGGGTCGAAGGCGTTTCGGACGCCGAGCAGCGCGGCGGTCTCCGGCATCAGCTGCATGAGGCCACGCGCGCCCTTTCGGGAGACGGCCCGGTGGTCGAATCCCGATTCCACCCGGATGACGGCCCGGATGAGGCGCTCCGGCACGTCGTATCGCGCCGAGGCTTCGGCGATCTCCCGCGAATACGCCCGGTGATCGCCGGGCGAGAGCTGGAGCGAGACACCGGAGGTGGCCGGCGGCGTGAACGCCGCCCGCCGGTATACGACCCCGTCACGGGTCGCTCGCTTGGCTACGTCGGCGTCCGCGGACGTGGCGGCGGCGATTGCGGCCGTGAGGGCGAGACCGATCAGCCAGCGGGGGCCTGAGCTTTTCATGACAGGAGTACAGGGCAAATCCGATACCGGACCCAAAACTCAGGCATATCAGCACGTTCTGTGACACTGGCCAGAAATGCGCCGTGGTGGGTCTCTGACCGGTCGATCATTCCCGAGCCAGCCGCCCGTGATCGATGTTCAGGTACGTGAACTCGGCGACGAAGCCGGCGCCCTTCGGGCTGCAGGCGTAGAGCCCGGCGCCGACCGGGGCGCGCGGCTGGTCCTCGGCCAGATGCGCCATGCGAAGCTGCTCCCAGCGCCTGCCTTCCCGCGACGCATCGACGATGTAGTCCTGGCCTTCGCGACGAACGCGCAGCCACATTTCGCGCGTCTCGGCCGGCACCGACTGCGTCGACCAGTCCGAGTACCCATGGTTGGTGACCACGGCGCCGAGGCGGCTCGCCCCGGTCAGCTCGTATTCGACCGAGGTCTTGAGCCAGCACGTGGCGGAGACGCGGACCATGAGACCCGCCTGATCGTACTGGTGGACCGGCTGGAATCGAACCCGCGTCGACAGCACGAAATCGCCGGTCACCTCCGCGAACAGGAAGTGGCCGTTGTCCGCCTCGAGGCCGTCGTGCGTCTTCTGCCAGAAGTCCGTCGCGGCCGCGGGCTCGACGCGAAGGCAGCGCTCGGCCAGCCGGACGGTCCAGCGCGGCGGCTCGCGGCGCCAGCGCAGCGCCGGGTGAAGGGTGGGCCGGGCAAACGACTCGTGAATGTCAGCCATGCCGCCCCGCCGCGGCGGGCGCGCCGCCGCTCGCCGCCACCGCGCGCGTGTCCCGCACGAGCGAGGCGCGGTCCAGCAACAGGACGACGCCGGCCACGACGAGCAGGGCGCCGGTGACCAGCACCGGCAGCGTGAGGCCGACGGCGTCGGAGGCGACACCGATCAGCCACGGTGAGGCGGCGTCGCCCAGCAGGTGCATCACGCCCGTCGTCACCGCGAACCCGCGCGCGCGCAGGTCGGCGGGCAACACGTTGGCCATCGCCGCGTTGAGCGGCCCGATGTTCATGAAGAGCAGCAGCAGCGTCAGGAACGTCGCGGGCCAGAAGATCGCGGGCGACGGCGCCAGCACCGCCGGCAGCGTGAAGGCGAGCGAGGCGACCAGCGACCAGCCGGACAGCACGAAGTGCGCGCCGGGGATCCGCCGGGCGAGCGCGTCGCTGAGCCGGCCGCCGGCCAGGGTGCCGATGAAGCCGGCGGCCACGAGGATCAGGCCGAACGTCGAGGCGGCGCCGGCCAGCGTCAGGCCGCGCTCGCGCACGAAGTAGGTCGGCATCCACGTGGCCAGCCCGCCCATGGCGAACGTGTAGATCACCTGCGCGACCGTGTTGGAGATCCACGAGCGCCGCGCGACGAGGGCCCTCAGCGAGGCCCCGAGCGAGAGCGGCGTGACGGCGCCCGCGCCGCCCGCGTCGTACGCGCCGCGGCGCGGCTCGGCGAGCAACAGCAGCACGAACGCCAGGACCATACCCGGCGCCCCGGCCACGAAGAACGCCGCGCGCCAGCCGAAGTGCTCGCCCACCAGCCCACCGACGACGTAGCCGAGCGCGCTGCCGACGGGGATGGCCGCGTAGAAGATCCCGAGCACGCGGGCGCGCCGCTCGGGCGGGTAGCAGTCGGACAGCAGCGACGGCGTCACCACCGCGTAGGAGGCCTCGCCGACGCCGACGACGGCGCGCGCGAGCAGGAGCATCGCGTAGGTCGGCGCGAGTCCCGACGCGACGGTCGCGACGCTCCAGAGGAACACGCCGGCCGCGGCCAGGCGCATGCGCGGGCCGCGGTCGCCCGCCCAGCCGATGAACGGGCAGACGATCGCGTAGGTGAGGATGAACGCCGACTGGAGCAGACCGCCGGCGGCGTCGGAGAGCGAGAGCGAGGCGAGCATCAACGGCAGCGTGGCCGCGCCGACGTAGCGGTCGAGATAGTTCAGCCCGTTGAGTCCGGTGAGGACGGCGAGGATCGCGCGCGGCGAGTCACGGCCGCTCATGTGCGCGCCAGCTCGGCGAGCGTCATCGCCTCGCTCACGAGGGCGCGGCGCTCGGCGATGAGATCGGCGTGCAGCCGGCGGTCGAGGACGAACCGGCCGAAGGCCCGCGCCTGCCGCGCGACGCGTGCCAGCCGCTCGCGCCACGCCAGCGCGATCAGCGCCGACGGTACCAGCAGCAGCAGGAAGGCGACGAGCACCCAGAGGCCGGCGACGCGCTTCACGAGCCAGGCCTCGAGCGCCCAGCAGAGCGGATAGAGCACGAGGCCGGCCGCCATCTTGTCGGTGGCCTCCTCCTCTTCCGTGCGGCGCATGGCGGCGACGGCGACGCGCGTCAGCGCGTACGGCAGCACGTGCGACGCGATGCCCCAGACCGCCAGCGGCAGCGTGACGCCGAGCTTCACCGCGTTGCCGACGATCCAGCGCGTCACGACGGACGCCGTGTACGGGCGGCCGAGCTGGGCGTCGGACAGCCCGCTCTCGCTCAGCCGGGCGCGATAGGCCTCGAGCCGCTGGCGGAACTGCGCGACGCGGTCGGGCGCGCGCTCGGTGAGCGCGCGCGCCGCGCGCATGACCTCGCGCCGCCACGCCAGCGACGCCTCCGCGTCGGCGGCGCCGCCGCGCTCCTCGCGCCAGGCGCGCTCCAGCGCGCCGGCCAGCTCGAGCGTGTGCTGGTCCTCGGCCTCGACGATCTGCGCGCGGATCGCCCACGCCAGTCGCTCGGTGAGCCGCCGCACGGTGGCCTCGGGCTCGGCGCCGTACGCGGCCACGCAGTCGTCGACGTCCACCGGCGGGCCCACGGCGACGAGGGCCGAGGCCACGCGGAACGTGCCGGGCGTCTGAAACACGAGGCCGACGGGCAGCAGGGTCACCCCGTGGCCGCCGCCGTCGGCCTCGGCGCCCAGCAGCAGCCGCGCGGCTCCGGTGCGCAGCGGCAGCAGAGTGGGCACGGGCTGCGAGCGGCCCTCGGGAAAGATCAGGACGGCGCCGCCCGCGCGCAGGTGCGCGATGGCGGTGGCGAACAGCGCCTCGTTCTTGCGCGGATCGTCACCCGCCTCCTCGCGCCGGTTCACGGGCAGGGCGCCGACGGCGCGCAGGAACGGGCCGATGAGCGGATGGCGGAAGAGCGGCGCCTTGGCGACCGCCGTGAGGCGGCGCGGGGACATGCCCATGATCAGCATGGGATCCACCAGCGAGTTGTGGTGGTTGGCCACGATGATCAGCGGGCCGCGCGACGGGATGCGCTCGGCGCCGACGACGTCCACGCGCCGGTAGAAGAGCCAGAGCAACAGCCGGACGAAGCCTCGCACGAGGCGATAGCCCATGGCGGTCGCCAGCATCGTAGCGTAGGCTCGGCCCCGGACGCCAAGAATGCCCGCGCCGCGGCCGACGCGACAGCAGCAGTTGGAGCAAGACGCCCGCGACCTCGCGCGGCTGGGCTACGCGCAGCAGCTCTTCCGCGAGATGGGCGGCTTCTCCAACTTCGCCATCTCGTTCTCGATCATCTCGGTCCTCACCGGCGCCGTGCTGCTCTATGGCTACGGCCTCAAGCTGGCGGGGCCGGTGATCAACACGCTCGGCTGGCCGGTGGCCAGCCTCTTCACGCTCTGCGTGGCGGCCTCGATGGCCGAGCTGGCCTCCGCGTACCCGACGGCGGGCGGCCTCTACTTCTGGGCGTTCCGCCTCGGCGGGCGCGGCTGGGCATGGCTCACGGCGTGGCTCAACATGATCGGCCAGGTCACGATCACCGCCGGCATCAACGTTGCGGCCGCGACCTACCTGATCGGTGCCGCCACGCGCATCGCCGGCCTGCCCGCCGACGTCGCCGTGCCCGTGTTCGGCTCGGCCACCAACTGGTACTTCCAGCTCGCGGTGATGGTCGCGATCATGATTCCTCAAGTATTGATCAACGTGTACGGCATCCGGCTGACCGCGCGGCTCAGCGACTTCAGCGTGTGGTGGCACGTCGGTGGCGTGCTGGTGATCGTGCTGCTGCTGGCGTTGCTCGGCGCGCACCACAACGACGCGGGCTTTCTCGTGCGCCACGTGAGCACGGTCTCGCCGCTCGACGCGTCGTCGGCCGATCTCGGCGGCGGGCGCCAGACGCCCGCGCTCGTCGTCGCGGACTGGAAGATCCCCTCGCCGCTCTTCGCCCTGGTGCCGGGGCTGCTCCCGCTCTATGCGGCGGCGCCGTTCGCGCTGGTGTTCGTGCTCGGCCTGCTCCAGGCGCAGTGGACCTACACCGGCTACGACGCCTCCGCCCACGTCGCGGAGGAGACCGTGATGGCGCGGCTCAACTCCGCGTGGGGCGTCTTCCTGTCCGTCGCCATCTCGGCCGTCGTCGGCTACGCGCTGCTGCTCGTGCTGACGTGGTCCATCCCGAACGGCGACGTGGCGGCCACCGCCAACGACGCGTATCCGGTGCTGCAGGTGGCCTACGGCAACCTGCCGCCCGCCCTCGGCCACGTCGTGGCCATGATCATCGGCGGCGCGATGTGGCTGTGCGGGCTGGCCTCGATCACCTCGATGGCGCGCATGTGGTACGCGTTTGCCCGCGACGACGGCATGCCCGGCGCGCGCTTCCTCAAGCGCGTGCACCCGGCGCTGCGCACGCCGGTGTGGTCGATCGTCGTGACGAGCGCGCTCGCCGTGCTCATCACGATCTACGCGGCCGCCTACTCGGTGGTGACCTCGATCAGCACGATCACGCTCTACCTCGCGTACGTGATCCCGATCTGGCTCAACTGGCTCAACCGGTTACGCCGACGAGGAGAATACGCCACGCGCGTCACGGCGCCGTGGAGCCTCGGCCGCTTCGGGCCCGCCATCAACACCGTCGCCATCCTGTGGGTGATGGTGATCACCGTCGTCTTCGCGCTGCCGCCGAACGAGCTGGTGCTGTGGACGATGCTGCTGCTCGGCGGGCTGATCGCGCTCTACTGGTGGCTGTCGGCGCGGCGCCGCTTCGTCGGGCCGGCGGGCGCGCGCGCCGCTGCCGCGTCGCGGTGAGCGCGGTGCATCCGACCCCGCCCATCACACGTCGCGCTCGAAGCGGTACTCTCGCGAGGCGTTGATGTCGTCGGGTACCGTGCGCTCGCCGAGCCGCGCGAAGCCCATCCGGTCGTAGAGCCGGTGCGAGTGCTCGAAGCGCGTGTCCGACCACAGCACGAGCCGGCTGACGCCTTCGGCCCGGCACCAGGCCAGCGTCTCCTCCACCAGCGCCTTGCCCAGGCCGCGGCCGCGCAGGTGCGCGTCGAGATAGAGACGATGGATCTCGGCCGTCCCGTCATCCACGCGCTCGATGCCGATCGAGCCGACGAGGCGGCCGGCCTCGTCGCGCACGACCCAGAACGCGCCGCGCGGCGGCGCGTAGTGGGTGTCGAAGCGGAAGAGATCCGGGAACTCCGTCTCCGGCTCCCAGATGAAGCCGTATTCCTGCCAGATCCGGGCGAGGAGCTCGATGACCTCCGGCGCGACGGCGGCCGTCGCGGGCCGCGGGCCCGTCACGCGGCCGCCTGGCGCGGCCACGGCAGCACGATCACCGCCAGGCCGAGGAGCACCAGCGCCATGCCGCCGAGCCGCAGCGGACCGAAGCGCTCGCCGAAGACGAGCGCCGAGCCGGCCGCGGCGACGAACGGCACGAGCAGCGCGAACGGCGTGACGGCGACGGCGGGATAGCGCCGCAGCAGGTCGCCCCAGATCGCGTACGCGAGCACGGTGGCGACGGCGCCGAGATAGACGATGGCGGCGAGGCCGCGCCACGTCACGCCGGTCACCGCCTGCGCGATGCTCCCCGGCCCGTCGAGGGCGAGCGCCAGCAGCAACGCGGGCGCCGGCGGCACCAGGCTCAGCCACACCATGAGGTCCAGTGTCGGCACCGGCGGCAGGCGCTTCAAGAGGAGATTGCCGACCGCCCACGAGATCGCCGAGCCCAGCGTGAGCACGAAGCCCACGAGCGTGAGGTCGGCGCCGACGGTGAGCGCGATGGCGGCGAGGCCGGCGAGGCCGAGGATCAGGCCGCACGTCTGGAGCGCCGTGGGCCGCTCGTGCAGCAGCGGCGCCGCGAAGAGGATCGTGAAGAGCGCCTGCGTCTGCACGACGACCGACGCCAGCCCCGGCGGCATCCCGCCGGCGATCCCGAAGAACTGAAGGATGAACTGCCCGGCGAAGAGCGTGAGGCCGACCGCGATCAGCGCCGGCCACGCCACGCGGGGCCGCGGCAGCACGGCGACGGGGAGCGCCGCGATCAGGAAGCGCGCCGCGGCGAGCTGCGGCGGGGTGAGATCGTCGAGGCCGATCCGCGTCGCCACGAACGCGAGGCCCCAGATGACGGCGACGAGCAGCGCCCGGCCGAGGTCGCGCGGGCTCAGCGCGGGCGCGCGCCTCCTCCGCCCCGCTCGCGGCGCACCTCATCGGTGTGCTGACCCGGCGCGGGTGGCGCGCGGTGGATGTGCGGGCGCGCGCCGTCGAAGGACAGCGGCAGGCCGATCAGCGTGTAGTCGTCGCCGCCCGGCGGCTTCTGCACGATGCCGAGCGCCTCCGCCTGCCTGGTGCTCGCCGCCTCGGGCAGCGTGTTGATCACCGCGCACGGCACGCCCTCGGCCTCCAGCCGCGCGATCCACGCGTCGCGGCTCGCCGTGGCGAAGATCGCCGCGATCTCGGCCAGCAGCGCCGGCTTGTTGGCGACGCGCTCGGCGTTGGTCGCGTACTTCGGGTCGGCGGCCCACTCGGCGTGGCCGAGCACCTTCGCGAGCTTGGCGAAGAGCCGATCGTTGCCGGCCGCGACGATGATCGGGCCCGTGGAGGTCTCGAACGACTCGAACGGCACCACGCGGTGGCTGCCCGTGCGATGGCGCTCGGGGACGATGCCCGAGGTGCTGAACGACGCGTGATGGCCCTTGAGCCACGCGAGGCCCGTCTCGTAGAGCGAGGCGTCCACCACGCAGCCTCGGCCCGTGGCCGCGCGGCGCACCAGCGCGGCGAGGATGCCGATGGCCGCCCACATGCCGGTGCCGTAGTCGAGGATGGAGGTGCCGACGCGCGTGGGCGGCCCGCCCTCGTCGCCGTTCATCATCATGAGCCCGGAATACGCCTGGAGGAGCGGCTCGTAGCCCGGCAGCAGGCGCATCGGCCCCGTGGCGCCGAACGCCCACACCGAGGCGTAGACGAGCCGCGGAAACCGCGCGGTGAGGGTCTTGGCGCCGAGCCCGAGCTCGTCGATGGATCCCGGGCGCAGATTCTGCAGCACCACGTCGGAGTCGCCGATCAGCGCCGTGAGCCACTCGACCGCCTCGCGGTCCTTCAGGTCGAGGACGATCGAGCGCTTGTTGGCGTTGACGGCCAGAAAGCCCGGCGACGTGCCCTTCCAGAACGGCGGGCCCCAGCGCCGCGCGTCGTCGCCCTCGGGCCGCTCGACCTTGATGACGTCGGCGCCGAGGTGGGCGAGGATCTCGCCGGCCATCGGCCCCGCCAGCGCCTGCCCGATCTCGACCACACGGATGCCGTCGAGCATCATCGCATGTGGGGGGCCCCGATATGGCCCCCGACACCCCCCAACGCTCGGAGCGCCCCGGGGAACCCGTGGCGCTCCTCGGCCACGCGCGCGCTCATCGGAACAGCGAGCGCGCGATGACCATGCGGTGCACTTCCGAGGGGCCCTCGCCGATGCGGCGGATACGCGCCTCCCGGTACCAGCGCTCCAGGGGAAACTCCTTGGACACGCCGTACCCGCCGTGGATCTGCACGGCGGCGTCCACCACGCGGCCGAGCACCTCGCTGGAATAGAGCTTGGCGATCGAGGCCTCCACGCGCGCGTCCTCGCCGCGGTCGGCCTTCCACGCGCCCTCCCAGATCAGCCACCGGCACGCGCGCAGCTCGACCTCCGCGTCGGCCAGCATCCACTGGATCGCCTGGCGCTGGCTGAGCTTCTGGCCGAACGTCTCGCGCTGCTTGGCGTGCTCGATGGCCATGCGATGCGCGGCCACGGCGACGCCGAGGTTCGTCGCGGAGTACGGGAACCGGTTCTTGACGAGCAGATCGAAGGCGAGCTCCAGCCCCTGCCCCTCCTTGCCGATGAGGGCGTCGGCCGGCAGCTCGCAGTCCTCGAACACGACGTCGTTGGGGATTGCTGCCGTCCGCAGCGTGCGGATGTTCTTCCAGGAAAAGCCGGGTGTCCCGGGCTCGAGGATGAAACAGGAAATGCCGCCGCGGCCTTTCTCCTTGCTGGTCCGCGCGAAGACGATGCCCCATTTCCCGTTGTGCGCGTTGGAGATGAAGACCTTGCGGCCGTTGAGCACCCACCGGTCGCCGCGGCGCTCGGCGCGCGTCTGGATGGCGCCGGCCGGATCGGAGCCGCCCGACGGCTCGGTGATCGCGAAGAACGTCCGCCAGCCCTCCCGGATCGTCGGCTCGGCGTACTTCTTGATCTGCTCCTGGCTCCCCGCCCAGATCGCCGGAGGAGGATAGCGGCCGAACACGCCGCAGCCGATGTTGTAGAGGCCCATGCGGTGCTGCGCCATCTCCTCGTAGAGCACGCACATGCTGAACGTGTCGAGTCCGCCGCCGCCGTACTCTTCCGGCGCCGCGAGCGCCCAGAGACCCGCCGCCTTGGTCTTGGACGCCAGACGCTCCCAGTCCTCCTCGGGCAGGCTCGGCGCGTCGGGATCGAGCCGCTGCTCGAGCGGGATGATCTCCTCGCGGATGAAGCGGCGGATCTGCTCGCGGATCAGCCGCAGCTCGTCGGGCAGCGTGAAGCCCGCGAAGGTCGGCATCTACTGCGCCTTGTAGGCGGCCTTGCGCTTCTCGGCGAACGCGCGCGGGCCTTCTTTCGCGTCCTCCGTCGTGCGCAGGAACTCCTGGAACGATTCCTCCAGCCGCAGGCCGTGCTCGAGCGGCACGCTCTGGCTGCGGATGGCCAGCTCCTTGACGGCGCGCAGCGCGAGCGGCCCGTTGTCGCAGAGGCGGCGCGCATACTCCTCGGCCGTGGCCATCAGATCCTTCATCGGCACCACGCGGTTGACGAGCCCGTAGCCGAGCGCCTCCGGCGCGGTCAGGCGGCGCCCGAGCAGCAGCATCTCCATGGCGATCGCGTACGGCAGCTGGCGCAGCGCGCGCTGCGTGCCGCCGTTGCCCGGCAGGATCCCGCGTTTCACCTCGGAGATCTCGAACACGGCGTGCTCGGCGGCGATCCGAACGTCGGTGGCGAACAGCAGCGTCATGCCGCCGGCCAGGCAGTAGCCGTTGACGGCGGCGATGATCGGCTTCCAGACTTCCAGGCCGCGGTTCAGGATCATGTTCTTCTGCGTGAGCCAGAAGTCCGCCTTGCCGCGAGTCCCGGGGATGAACGACTTCAGGTCGGCGCCGGCCGTGAAGGCCTTGTCGCCCGCGCCGGTGACGATGGCGATCCACACGTCGGGGTTGTCCCGCACGTCGATCCACGCCCTCGACAGCTCGGCGTAGACGTCGGCGTCCATCGCGTTCATGGCCTCGGGGCGGTTGATGGTGATGCGCGCGATGCGGTCGTTGACTTCGTAGATCAGCTTCATGCGCTCTCCCTGGCCAGCGCCCGGATGATATACCATCGCGCCATGTCCGACGAGATCCTGCTCGCCGTCGCCGACGACGTCGCCACCGTCACCCTCAACCGTCCCGACACGCGCAACGCCATGAACGCCGCGCTGCTGCGCGCGCTGGCCGCCGTCTTCGATGACCTCGAGACGCGGCGCGACGTGCGGGTGGTGGTGGTGCGCGGCGCCGGGTCCGCTTTCTGCTCGGGCCGCGACCTGCGCGAGATGGAGGCGCGCGAGCCCCAGGTGGACATCGTGCCGGTGCTGCGCCGGGTCGAGGCCTCGCGCCACCCCACCATCGCGATGATCCACGGCGACGCCGTCGCCGGCGGCTGCGAGCTCGCGCTGCACTGCGACCTGCGAATCGCCGCCGAGGGCGCGCGGCTCGGCATGCCGCTGGCGCGCATCGGCCTCGTGCCGGGCTTCGCCCTGGCCCAGAAGCTGCTCGAGATCATCGGCCCGGCCAACACGCGCCACCTGCTCTTCACCGGCCGGCTGATCGACGCGCGGCGCGCCCTCGCCATCGGCATGGTGCACGAGGTGGTGGCGGCGGCGGACGTCGAGAAGGCGACGGCGGCGCTCGCGCGCACCCTGGCCGACAACGCGCCGCTCTCGCTGGCGGGCATCAAGGCGCTCCTGGCGCAGGCACTCGCGGCGCGCGACCAGGTTGCGCACGACGACCTCGACGCCCTCATCCAGGCGGCGCGCCGCAGCCAGGATGCCAGCGAGGGCCGGCGGGCGATGCTCGAGAAGCGCAAGCCCGTCTTCCGCGGGGAGTGACCCTGACGATCGTGGAGGGAATGTGATGGCCAAGCGTCGCGTGGTGCTGACCGGGGCGGCCGGCTACGTCGCCCAGCGGATGTTCAAGGCGCTCGACGAGCGCTGGGACGTGGTGCCTATCGATATCAAGGACAAGACGCGCGACGGCAAGCCCGTGCCCCGCCTCGTCCTCTCCGATCTGACGCAGTCCGATCGCAACGCCTACCGCGAGCACTTCCGCGGCGCCGACGCCGTGATCCACTGCGGCTTCGTGCGCGCGCCGGGCATGACGGCGGACACCTGGCAGGACAACAGCGACGCCAAGTTCCAGGCCGAGCACGCCAACGTCGCGCTCGCCTACAACGTCTACCGCGTGGCGCTGGAGGAAGGCGTGCGGCGCGTCGTCGTCTGCAGCTCCAACCACGCGGCGGATTACTACGAGCGGCTCGTGTGGGACGGGCGCGTGGACATGGTGACGCCCGAGATGCCCCCGCGCTCGGACAACTGGTACGGCTGGTCGAAGGCGGCCTACGAGCTGCTCGGCTTCGTGTTCGCCACCGGCAAGGTGGACGGCCGCCGGCTGGAAGTCGTGCAGTGGCGCATCGGCGGCCCGCGCGACGACGACATCGATCACGTCAAGCCGGGCGATATCCCGACGATGCATCGAGCCCTCGGCGCGTATCTCTCGGCGCGCGATCAGACGCAGCAGGCCGTCCGGATGGTGGAGACCGAGGACATCACGGACGACAACGGCGTTCCGTTCCTCATCGTCTACGGCATCAGCGGCAACACCCACCGGTTCTGGAGCCTGGCCAGCGCCCGGCGCAAGATCGGCTACCGTCCCGAGGACGACAGCCAGGTGAACTTCGCCGACAAGATCGCCGCCATCGCGCGTGCCGCCAAGCGCTGAGGGGCTGAGCAGAACCCGGTGTCATGACGTCGAGCCGAGCTCGCATCCAGATCCCGCGCGACCGCGTC
>QHSB01000243.1:0-3117 GCA_003220335.1 Candidatus Rokuibacteriota bacterium | reverse complement strand
GCGTGACGATACAGTCCCGATGCGTCACATGCTGGACTACGCGCGCGAGGCCGTCGCTCTCGTCAGGCAACGCTCCCGCGCGGACCTTGATGCTGACCGACTGCTTCAGCTCGGCCTCAGGCAAATCATCCAGGTGCGCCCTCCCGGGACACGTGAGCTGATGCCCGGCACCATCGACCAGCTCATCATCAACGGGCCCAAGTGCCGTCACCGAGGACAAAGGATTTGGAGAAGTCACTGTAGACTACTGCCGATGAACTCTCACATCGGGATCGCGGTCCTCGTCCTCGCCGGCGCGCTCCTCGCCACGCCGGCCCGGGCCCAGACGTTCCAGGTGGACGCCGAGCGGAACGGCGCCACGATCATCCGGCGACCCTGCGATGGCGGTCCCTGCTGCAACACCTGCCACGTCGGGCAGCCCGCGCCGGACAAGAAGCCGCCGAAGCACGACCGCGCGCTCTACAGCAAACACCTCGTTCAGCTCGCCGAGGGCAAGAGGCTCACGGTCAGCCGTGGCTCCTACGTGACGAGGGAAAAGGGCGAGCTCGTTCTGTACGAGGGCAGGACGCGGACGGTGCTGCCCAGCTCCGGGCTCATCCTGAAGGACGCCGGCGGGCGGGCGGCGATCGTCCTCACCGAGGGAGTCACCGGGACGCGATGAAATTCGGCATCTTCTACGAGGCGCAGCTGCCGCGGCCGTGGACGCACGAGAGCGAGCACCGCCTGTTCCAGGACATGCTCGCGCAGATCGAGCTGGCCGACCGGCTCGGCTACGACTACGCGTGGGTGGTCGAGCATCACTTCCTCGAGGAGTATTCGCACATGTCGGCGCCCGAGGTGTTCCTGGGCGCCGCGAGCCAGCGCACGACGAAGATCCGGCTCGGCCACGGCATCATGCAATTGCCGACCAGCCATCCGATCCGCGTGGCCGAGCGCGCGTCGGTGCTCGACGTTCTCTCGGGCGGCCGCGTGGAGCTGGGGCTGGGGGAGGCGCAGGGTCCGATCGAGCTGCACCCGTTCGGCGCGCGCGTGCGCGACAAGCGCGAGCAGTGGGAAGAGGCCGTGCGCGCGCTGGTGCCGATGTTCACGCGCACCTCGGTGGAGTTCGAGGGGCGGTTCTGGAAGTTCCCCGCGCGCAACGTCGTGCCCAAGCCCTACCAGACGCCGCATCCGCCCCTCTGGGTCGCGTGCTCCAACATCAACACCATCGCGAGCGCGGGGCGCTGGGGGATGGGCGCGCTGGGCTTCCAGTTCGTCTCGCCGGAGGCGGCGCGCGCGTGGGTGAACCGCTACTACATCGAGCTCACGCAGCGTCAGGCCCGGCTCGCCGACTATCCGGCGAATCCGAACATCGCGATGGTCTCGGGCTTCATGTGCGCGGCGACCGACGAGGCGGCCCGCGACAAGGCGGCGGGCTGGACGTTCTTCGTCTTCTGCCTCTCGCACTACGGCCGTCATGGCATCCCGAATCCCGGCCAGGGCAACATGTGGGAGGCGTATCAGGAGTGGCGCCAGACGCCGAAGGCCCAGGAGACCCTCACGAGCGGATTGATCGGCTCCCCCGACACGATCCGCAGACGGCTGCGCGAGTTCGAGGCCACCGGCGTGGACCAGGTGATCTTGCTGAATCAGGCGGGTCGCACCACCCACGCCGACATCTGCGCGAGCCTGGAGATGTTCGCGCGTGAGGTCATGCCCGAGTTCCACGCGCGTGAGGCCGAGCACCAGCGCTGGAAGGCCGACGTGCTGGCCGGCCGGGTCGATCTGCCCGAGCTGGACACCGAGACCTACAAGGTCTACGCCCACCAGAACGAGGACATCGTGCGGCTCACGCCGGAGGAGCTGAAGCGCAAGATGGCCGAGAAGGAGGGGCGGATCACGGCAGCTTCAGATCCTTCACGGCCTGCCTGACGAACTTCATGTCGTAGGTGCTCGCGGCGTCGATGCGCTTGCCCTCCTTGAAGACGCCGAACGACTCGAGCGACTTCATCACCGTCTCCACGCCGCTGCCGCTCACCATCCCGCGGGGGGCGTAGATCTCGCGGCTGGCGCGAAGCGCCTCCACGAACTGCGCGCGGTCGCCCACGAGATCGGCGGGGACGGCGCCGGCGATCTCCTCGGGCGTCTTGGTTTCGATGAAGTGGCTCGCCTTCACGAGCGCGGTGACCACCTTTTGGACGACCTGCGGCCGTTTGGCAATGACATCGGGCCGCGTGATGGCGCCGCTGAAAACGTACTCGCCGCCGAGGATCGCCTGCGTCTCCTTGAGCGACGAGAGGTTGCCCATGGAAAACGCCGTGCCGCGGGCGATCATGCGGCTGAAGAAGGGCTCGCCCGCCATGCCAGCCACGATCTTGCCGCCCTCGAGCGCCGGCGGGAACGTGCTGATGCCCACCGCGATGACCTTCACGTCCCCGGGATCCACGCCGTGCTTCTTGAGGACGTAGTCGAGCAGCACGTGCGAGGCGGCGCCGATGCCCGACACGCCGACCAGCTTGCCCTTGAGGTCGGCGATGCCCTTGATCTCACCCTTCTGCGTGCTGGCCACCGCGAGCCCGAATCCCGGCAGGCGCGTGCTCGAGAAGATGTAGACGAGGTCCTTGCCCTGGACTTTCGCCTTGATCGCGTGCTCGAGCGCGTTGGCGGCGAAGTCGGCGGAGCCGCCGATCAGCGCGGCGATCGACTTGGCGCCGCTCTCGAAGTTGTAGCCCTTGGGCTCGAGGCCCTGCTCCTCGAAGTACTTCTGCCCCAGCGCCACCTGCCACGGCAGGTGCGCGAGCAGGCCGAGCTGCGAGTAGGCGAGCGTCACGGGCTCGCCGGCCGTCCCGGCCACGCCGGGGACCAGCAGGGCCGTCACGAGCAGGAATGCGACAACGGTTTTCATCTGATACCCCTTCTTATTTGCCGTCGGGGCGCCTGCGCAGGGCTCCGGCGCCCGACGGTCGGGTAAACGTTGCTCCAGCGGACTTTATATTTGCCGTCGGGGCGGCTTCGCAGGGCTCCGGCGCTCGACGGTCGGGCAAATCATCGTGGACGATACTTCGCAGGGCTCCGGCGCTCGACGGTCGGGCGATCGACCGTGGGTGTTGAATCACAGGGGTTTTTGCTTCCAGTGGG
>QHSB01000352.1 GCA_003220335.1 Candidatus Rokuibacteriota bacterium | reverse complement strand
GATCGCGAAGGGGTACTTCGGGTCCATCACGGTCTTGCCGTAGAGCTGGCCGCGGTTGGCCTGGTGGTCCTTCTCGCGAATCGTCAGCGGCCCCACCGGCGTCTCCACCGTCAGCCCGAGCAGCGCCTTGGCGACCTTATCCGAGTCCGTGCTGCCGGCCTTCTTGATGGCCTCGGCCAGGAACTGCATGCCGATGTAGCCCTGGATCGCCCACGACGACGGGTATTCGTCCTTCAGGTACTTGGACAGGCGCGCCACGTAGTCCTTGTGCGCCGCCGTCTCGCCCCAGTAGAACGCGTCGTACGAGTTGCCCCAGATGCCGACGGGATAATCGGCGCCCATCGACTTCGTCGTCTCCGGCGTGGCGGCCTCGCCGACGCCGATGAAGTGGTACTTGAGCGCGTCGAACATGCCGACGGCCTTGGCCTGCTTGGAATAGGTCACGAAGAAGCCGCCCCAGATCGACGAGAAGACGGCCTCGGGCTTCTTGGCCATCTGGGCGTTGATGAAGGGGTTGTAGTCCTGCTCGCCGAGCTTGGGCCACTGCTGGTCGACGATCTCGACGCCCGGCTTGATCTTCTTGAGATGCTCCACGAACTGCTTGGTCACGTCCTGGCCGTACGCGTAGTCGAACGACATCGTCGCCACCTTCGTCACCGGCCACTTGGCGACGATCTCGGCCGCGCTCCGGCCCTCGATCGTCGTGTTCGAGGCCACGCGGAAGATGTAGGGATGCAGCTTGTCCGGCGCCGTGAGCTGGTCGGTCTTCGGGATCGGCGCGATGAAGACGATCTTGTTCTCCTTGGCCACGACGGAGACGGCCGGCCCTTCGGCCGAGGTCAGCGTGCCGACCAGGAATTCGACGTTGTCCTTGAGAATGAGCTCGCGCGCCTGGCGCACGGCCTCGTTGGCGTCGGCCTTGGAGTCGCGCACGATCAGCTCGAGCTTGCGGCCGAGCACGCCGCCCTTGGCGTTGATCTCGTCCACGAACATCTGCGCGCCCTTGCTGGCCGGATCGCCGAAGAGCGCCGGCGGGCCGGAGAGCGGCATCGGCATGCCGACCTTGATCGGCTTCTGGGCCTCGGCGCCGAGCGGCACCGCGAGGGCCGCAGTGAGCAGGACGATGAGCAGCGTGCGTCGGTGCATGAAAGCCTCCTTGTGATCAGAAAACGGGAAGACCCGGGATCGCTCGGCGGATGCGATAGAGCGACGTCGACGCCGTGACGAAGAGCGAGCGGTAGTCGTCGTCGCCCCAGGCGAAGTTGGCGGTGTGCTCGGGGGTGTCGATGACCTCGAGCAGCCGGGCGTCGGGATCGAAGACGTGGATGCCGCCGGGCCCGCAGCAGTAGACGTTGCCGGCAGAATCCAGCTTCATGCCGTCGGGGGCGCCGGGCTTGTCGCCCTTGGTCTCCGCCCACACGCGGCCGCTGGTCAGCGTGCCCTTCGGCGTCACGTCGAAGACGCGGATGTGCTTGCGCGCGGTGTCGTTGATGAACAGGCGCCGCTCGTCCAGCGAGAAGCAGAGGCCGTTGGGCCGATCGAAGTCGTCCACGAGCAGCTCGGGGGTCTTCGCATCGGGCCCCACGCGGAACACGCCCTGGAAGGCCAGCTCCTGCTTGCGTTCCACCCCGTAGAACTTGGCGCGGCCGTACGGCGGGTCGCTGAAGTAGATGCCGCCGTCGGACCTGCACACGATGTCGTTGGGGCTGTTGAGCTGCTTGCCTTGATAATGCGTGGCGATCGGCACGATGCGCCCGTCGGTCTCCGTGCGCGTCACCTGGCTGGTGGCGTGCTCGCACGCGAGCAGGCGTCCCTGGCGATCGTAGGTGAGCCCGTTGGACATGTTGCACGGCTTGCGGAAGGTGGTGACGCCGTCCTTCACCGACCAGCGCCGCATGTGGTCGCCCGGCATGTCGCTCCAGAGCAGAAACTTGCCCGTCGGATGCCACAGCGGCCCCTCGGTGAAGAGGAAGCCGCCGCCCAGCTTCTCGAAGGCCGCGCTCACTTCTTGCCGGGAGTGCCGGCCACGTACCAGTCGGGCGGCGTGACCTCGTTGAAGACGACCCAGACGGCCTCGCGCGGCAGCTTGCAGACCTCCGTGATCGTGTCCGTCACCCGGCGCGCGATCTCGTCCTTGCGCTCCTTGGCGTGTCCCTCGTAGATCGTGATGTTGACGAATGGCATGCGCAAACCTCCGTCGGCGCTGACGTAAGTGAGAGTGGGCGGTAAGGTACCACGCGGCTCCTCAGGGCGCCAAGAAAGGTGAGCGCGGCTCAGCGGCCTTTGAGCAGGCGACGGGCGAAGTCGAGCATCCGGAGAGGCGGCGTTGCAGGCACGCCGTGTCCCAGAGGCGCAGTCAAGCCCAGTGTCCGCCGTCGCGGGCCGATGGCGGTTCGCGGAGGCGTCGTCGAAGGGGCTGGCGTAGCGCAGCAGCGTCTCGACATCGCGTGCGACGACGGCCTGCCAGACGGTCGCGGCGATCAGCTCGAGCTCGGCGGTCCGGCCAGCCTCGTCGTCATCGGCCTGCACCGTGGCCGCTCCGATCACCAGCATGGCCGCGATTGTCGCCGCGCAACATCGGGACATCAGCGTCCGTGCCTCATGGAGTCGCCGGAAGCGCCAGGAGGCGGCCGTCCTCGGTGCCGATGATCAGTCGGTCACCGAGCAGCTGCATTCGCCGCACGCCATAGCCGCTGTTGATCCCACGAGCCGGATTCACGTACCCCGAGCGGATATCGAGTCGCTCGATCGTTGCTCCGTCGGCGGCCGAGAGCTTGTACAGCGAGTCGGTGGCGTCGCCGAGGTAAAGGCGGCGTCGCGCGGCATCGAGGACGCCCCCGGGAACAATGGAGGGACCGGAGGAGTACGGACGGGTAAGGCGACTCCGCCATACGATCCCATCATTCTTTACGTCCCACGCCGACGGCGTGGCCGTGCCGAAGTACATGATGCCGTCCTGCAGCGCGAACGGTTCACGCAGGGCCTCGACGATGCGATGGGTGACGATCCTCCCAGCCGCGATATCGATGGCGTAGAGATGGTTCGACGGTCCGGGACTTATTTCGGACGTCAGATAGGTACGCTCACCGACGATGAGGGGAGCGTCGTCCCAGAAGCCCGCTGTACCGTCGAATCGCAGTCGCCAGACCGTCGCGCCGGTCGCAGGTTCGATTGCCTGGTAGTGCCCGTGGCCGTTCGGGTAGTGCTGGGTAATGCGCGACTGCACGAGCAGGTGGCCGTCGTGCCAGACGAGCGGCACACCGAGGATGAACCGCTCAATCTTCTGCGACCAGACCGTCTGACCGGTGCCCGGCCGAAGCCGGAATAAATTTTCGCCGCGCTTGCCCGATAGCAGAATGAAGATGGCGTCGTCGCGGACGACCGCAAAGACTCCCGGGGACAGCTCACGCTCGTCGTCCGGCCATACGATCCGCCGCTGCCAGCGTATTCGCAGGGATTGAGCGTCAACGCAGACGACCCGACCTTCCCCTTGCCAACCGTACCACCCGAAGACGATCGCAGCAGGCGTAGCGCTCACGGCGAGGACGCGTTGCGGTGCCGATGGCGGCGAAAGACGGCTGCTGCGGCGCTCCTGGCCGGTGACCGGGTCGAAGACAACGAGTCGTGAGCCGACGGCAATGATGTCGCCGCCGATGACTACCCACGCATCCACGATGTCGCTTTGAACGATCCAGCTCGCTTCAAGTGCGTCCGATCGGCGGGGGGCGTTCACGGCCCCCGCTGCGAACAGCGCGATGAATGACCGCCGGCTAAGACTCACGGCTTGATGAGTTGCTGCACCACCGAAATGACCATCGCGTTGTTCCAGTACCCGGTGTGCGCGGTCAGGAAGTCCTTTGTGCCCTCGGCCGTCATGTTCACGACGGGGACGTTGATGACATTGGGACCGCTCAGCGTATTGGCCAGCACGTCGCCGCTCGAAGCGGCCGTGAAGTTGGTCACCTGGACATCCGGGGGGAGGGCCGCGTTGATCGTACCCGGAAACAAC
>QHSB01000351.1 GCA_003220335.1 Candidatus Rokuibacteriota bacterium | reverse complement strand
GCTTTCGGCCGTTGTGGGCGGCCCGCCAGCCGACGCCGGCGATGACGAGCGCCAGGATCACGGGTCCCGCCTCCAGCCAGCCGGGCAGCGGGCCCAGCCAGCGCTCGACCACCTGGTCGTTCAGGATCATCTCGCCGGCCACGTAGCCGAGCACGCCGCCGCCGAGCCAGATGATCCACGTGAAGCGGGTCATCAGCCACGCGAGCAACCCGCTGCCCCACACCACGAGCGGCAGCGACAGTCCGATGCCGAGGACGACCAGGAGGAGATCGCCGTGCGCGGCGGCCGCCACGCCCAGCACGTTGTCGAGGCTCATCGCGGCGTCGGCGATCATGATGATCCAGATCGCCTGGGACAGCGTCGTGCCCTGGCGCACGTGCCCGTCGCTCTCCCCGTTCTGACGCACCAGCCGCAGCGCGATCCACACGAGCAGGACCCCGCCGACGAGCTGGAGCAGCGGGATCGTGAGCAGCCGGGTGGCGACGACGATGAAGGCCAGGCGCAGGACGACCGCCCCGGCCGTACCCCAGAGCCGGCCGAAGAACTGCTGCCGCTTCGGCAGCGTGCGCACGGCCAGCGCGATGACCAGTGCGTTGTCGCCCGCCAGCGTGAGGTCGATGAGGATGATGCTGGCCAGACGCGCCCAGAACTCGGGCTCGGCGAGCGCGGTCACTGGCCGGCCCCGAACAGGTACTGGAGGACCGCGACCAGCGCGCGCCCGACCACGAGCAGCGCGATGGCGATGGCAAGACCCTGAACGTTGTTGACAGACATCTCCGTTCTCCTTGCATGGCAAACCCACGTCGAGCCGGCGGGCAGACACACGCCGCCGGCGGTCTGGGGAGCGTGGAGCGCGGAGAACGGCTAGTGGTCTTCGGTCGGGGAGGGCGGGGTCGGCGGCGCCGCCACATGCACGGGCCGCCTGACGCGGACGCGACGGGTCGCTCGCGCCACCCGCCGCCGCATCGTGAGATGGGCGCGGGTGGTGACGGTTTCGCGGCGCGGGGTGACCGCGCGCTTCTCGGCGGCGGCCTGCCGGCGCTTCTCGGCGCGCACGGCCTCTTCTTCGTCGTCCTCCCAGACGAGCCCACCCTGGACGCTCAGCTCGAGCGGGACGGCGACGTCGAAGCAGACCGCCAGCAATGCGGCGAAGAACAGACGGCGAAACTTCACGCGACCATTGTACCCGGGCGCCGCCCCGACCCGCGACGGCGGCGGCTCACTCCGCGGCGAGCCGGTAGCCGACGCCGGCCTCGGTCAGCAGATAGCGTGGCCGGGCGGCATCGGCCTCGAGCTTGCGCCGCAGGTGCGCCATGTACACGCGCAGGTAGTGCGCCTGCTCGGTGGACTGCGGCCCCCACACCTCCTGCAGCAGCTGGCGATGCGTGATGACCTTGCCGGGGTGATGCACGAGCGCCACCAGCAGCCGGTACTCGATCGGCGTGAGGTGCACCTGTGCGCCGCCGACGGTCACCCGGCGCGCGGCGAGGTCCACGTGCAGCTCGCCGACGCTGAAGGCGGACTCCAGCGCGCCGTCCGAGACGCGCGCGCGGTGACGCAGCGCCACTCGCATGCGCGCCATCAGCTCGCCGACGCCGAAGGGCTTGGACAGATAGTCGTCGGCGCCCGCGTCGAGCGCGGCGACCTTGTCCGGTTCCTGGCCGCGCGCGGAGAGCACGATGACCGGCACCGCGCTCCACTCGCGCACCTTCCGGATCACCTCGAGCCCGTCCATGTCGGGCAGTCCGAGGTCGAGAATGACGATGTCGGGCTGGCGGCTCGCAACCTCCACCAGCCCGTCGGCGCCCGTGGCCGCCTCGTGCACCCGGAAGCCCTGGCCGCCCAACGCCGCGCGCACGAAGCGCCGGATCTGCGGCTCGTCCTCGACGACGACGACGCAGGGATCGGGCCGCGCCTCAGCCACCGGGGCTCTCGGGCGGCCGTGGCGGCTCACCGGCCGGCAGCGAGAAGCGGAACAGCGCGCCGCCACCCGGCCGGGGCTGGCCCCCGATGCGGCCGCCGTGGGCCTCGACGATGGCGCGGCAGATCGTGAGCCCGAGGCCGGCGCCGCCGCCCGCGCCGACGCCGTAGAACTTGTCGAAGATCTTCTGCTCCTGCCCGGCGGGCAGGCCGGGCCCGCGGTCGGCGACCTCCACGACGACCTCGTCGCCCTCGCGGCGCGCCTCCACGTCGATCGGCTGGCCGGCCGGCGTGTGCTTGGTCGCATTCTCGATCAGGTTGATGAACACCTGCTCGACGAGCAGGCCATCGACGTGCACGGGCGGCAGGTCCTCGGGCAGCCGCGTCGTCACCTTGCGCTCGCGTAACGGCGCGGCGAGCCGCGCGAGCGCCACGCCGACCAGCTCCTCGACGGGGATCCACTCGCGCCGCAGCCGCAGGCTGCCGGACTCCAGGCGCGTGACGTCGAGCAGGTTGTTGACGAGGCGGTTGAGCCGCTCGGCCTCGTCGCGGATCGACTCGAGCAGCTCGCGCCGCGTGACGGCATCGATGCGCGCCTCGTCCTCCAGCGCCGCGCTGGCGGCGCCGGTGATGGCGGTGAGCGGCGTGCGGAGGTCGTGCGAGACGGCGCTGAGCAGCGCATTCCGGACGCGCTCGGCCTCCATGCGCACCTGCGCCGCCTGCGCCTCGTCGGCCAGCAGGGCGCGATCGACGGCCACGGCCACCTGGCTCACGAAGGTCTCGAGCAAGTGCTCCTGTTCGGGCGCATCGAAGGCGTGTGGCTCCGCGGGGCGCATGCCGACCACCCCGACGACGCCGCGCGACGAGGAGAGCGGCTCGAAGCGCATCTGCGCGCCGGGCACGTTGTCGGTGCCGGAGCCGGCGGCCGCGCGGTGCTCGAATGCCCACTGGGCCACCGCGAGGTCGCGCGCGTCCATGTTGAAGGGCGCCAGCTGCCCCGCGCGCTGCTCGAGCCGGCCCGTCGCGTCGGGCAACAGGATGACGATGCGGCCGCCGAAGACCTCGATCAGGTGACGCACCGCCGCTTCGAGCAGGGGAGCGATCTCTCGCGCGGCCGCCAGCTCACGGCTGAGCGAGAACAACGCGGCCGTCCGGCGCTCCTGGGTGCGCGCGGCCTCGGCTTGATCCCGCGTGCGCACGGTGAGCCCGCTGATGACGAGCGCGACGACGAACATGACCAGGAAGGTGACCAGGTATTGCGAGTCGCTCACCGCGAAGGTGAAATACGGCGGCACGAAGAAGAAGTCGAAGGCGGCCACGCTGAGCAGGGAGGCCAGCACCGAGGCGGCGCGGCCGAAGCGCATGGCGACGACAACGACGCCGAGCAGGTAGACCATCACGATGTTGGAAAGCTCGAAGCGCGGGAACATGAGCCACGCCAGCAAGGTGGACGACAGCACGGTCGCGATCGCCGCCGCATACGGCAGGGGCCGACCGGCGCGCGGCCGTGTGCGTGTGCGTGGCGTGGGCGTGGGAGTGCCGTCGCCACTGATCACGTAGATGTCGATCTCGCCGCTGCCGCGGACCAGCGTGTCGACGATCGAGCCCAGGAACAGCCGCGGCCAGAAGCCGCGCGTGGGCTTGCCGATCACGAGCTTGCTGACGTTGCGCGAGCGCGCATAGGCCAGGATCTCGTCGCTCATGCGCGTGCCCGTCAGCGTGACCGTCTCGGCGCCGAGGCTCTCGGCGAGACGCAGCGTCTGCGCGACGCGCGCGCGGTCCTCCGCGCCGAGGCTGCGCTGCGCCGCCGTCTCGACGTAGGCGACCACCCACGGCGCGGCCAGCTGCGCGGCCAGGCGGTGTCCGGCGCGCACGAGCCGCGCGCCGGCGGGGCTCGGGCCGATGCAGACCATCACGTGCTCGGTCACCGGCCACACCGTGTCGATGGCGTGCTCGCGGCGATAGCGCTGCATCTTGGCGTCCACGCGCTCGGCCGTGTGGCGCAGCGCCAGCTCACGCAGCGCGATGAGGTTGCCTTCGCGGAAGAAGTGCTCGGCGGCCTCCGCGGCCTGCTCCGGCACGTAGACCTTGCCCTCCTTGAGGCGGCGGCGCAGATCCTCCGCGGGCAGGTCCACCAGCTCGACGTCGTCGGCCTCATCGAGCACGGAGTCGGGCACGGTCTCGCGCACGACGACGCCGGTGATCTTCGCGACGAGGTCGTTCAGCGACTCGAGGTGCTGGACGTTCAGCGTCGTGTACACGTTGATGCCCGCGTCGAGCAGCTCGAGCACGTCCTGATAGCGCTTGGGGTGGCGGCTCTCCGGGGCGTTGGTGTGCGCCAGCTCGTCGACGAGCAGGAGGGCAGGACGCCGGGCCAGCGCGGCGTCGAGGTCGAACTCCTCGAGCGTCGAGCCGCGGTATTCGACCCGGCGGCGCGGCAGCATCTCGACGCCCGCGAGCAGCGCCTCGGTCTCCGCGCGGTGGTGCGTCTCGACCACACCGGCCACGACGTCCACGCCGGCGGCGCGCTGGGCGCGGGCCGCCTCCAGCATCGCGTAGGTCTTGCCGACGCCGGCGGCGGCGCCGAAGAAGACCTTCAGCTTGCCGCGCGTCCGCCGGGCTTCCTGCTCTCGGACGCGGACGAGTAGCTCATCGGGATCGGGCCGTCGATCCGGCATGGTGAGTCGAGTGTACCGCCCGAGGCGGCAGGAGCGGGCCGACTATGAGATGCGGCGGGCACCTCGCGACGGACCCTCGAGCGACATCCGACGCGGCACTCGCGGCGCCGGCGCGCCG
>QHSB01000350.1 GCA_003220335.1 Candidatus Rokuibacteriota bacterium | reverse complement strand
ATCTCGGCCAGCGCCTGCACCGCGTCCTCGAACGACTTGCCCGTCTTGGCCACGATGTTACGCGCACCACTCCACACGAGGTCGGTGGCGACGAAGCCCGGACAGAGCGCGTTCACCGTCACGCCCTTGCCCGAGACCTCCGTCGCCAGCGCGCGCGTGAAGCCGACCAGCGCGTGCTTGGAGGCCGTGTAGGCGGTGACGTAGGGCGAGCCGAAGAGGCCCGCCAGCGAGGCGACGTTGATCACGCGGCCCCAGCGTCGCGCGAGCATGCCCGGCAGCACCGCGCGCGCCAGCAGATACGGCGCGCGCACGTTGACCGCGAAGTGGCGATCCCAGAGCTCCGGCTCGGTCTTCACGAACGGCGCCGACTCGGCGATGCCCGCGTTGTTGACCAGCACGTCTACCGGGCCCAGCTCGCGCGCGGTGCGCTCGACGGCCGCGGCGACCGCGGCGGCGTCGGTGACGTCCAGCACGAGGGCGAGCGCCCCGCGGCCGGCGGCACGCGCCGTGTCGTCCACCTGGTCGGCGGTGCGGGCGGCCACGGCCAGCGCGAGGCCGTCGGCGGCCAGGCGCAGTGCGATGGCGCGGCCGATGCCGCGGCTGGCGCCGGTGACGAGCGCGACGCGGCTCACATGCTCATATTAGCGCCTGACGCTGGGCTCTCGCGCCGGCGTCACGGGGACGCCGCAACCTGTACCTTGATCCACTCCGCGGGAGCACTGGAGACCCCGCCCTGGTGGCCTTCGGGCTTCACCTCGACCGTGGCGCCCGGCCGCAGGTCGGCCAACGTGCCCGTCAGATTTGGCTGCTGAAGCTTGCTCCGGTCCAGCCAGATCTTCGTCCGCTCAGTGATCCTGACGTTCAAGGCGCCCGTGGTGCCGGCGACCGTGCAGGTCTTCTCCTGGGGGTTGACCGATTGAAGCTTACCGA
>QHSB01000349.1 GCA_003220335.1 Candidatus Rokuibacteriota bacterium | reverse complement strand
CTTCCGGACTGTCATATCTCCCCCCGTTGCGTCCCTCACTCGACGAGGAACGCTCTCGCTTTCTTCTGCTCTCGGATGGCCTCCTCCGTGTATTTCCGACCGAAGAAGTGGCTCCGGACGGCCTTGTCCGCCAGGCGTCGTGCTTCCTGGAGGTGAGCGACAGCTTCGGCGTGAAGGCCGCCGCCCCTGAGCACGCGAGTGCTGTCGTTCGTCTCGTGAACGGCGCGCGTGAGAAGGCGCGCTCTCTCCGCGGAGGACGACACCGCGAGGCTCGCCTCCAGCAGCATGATGCTTTGCCGGATGTTCTCGAGCACGTTGATGACTCGCAGGAAGGCGGCGATCGCCACGATCTGCGTCCCGTCGAGCTCGATGCCCTTCCCCTCGGGGTCGAGCTTGGCCAGCGTGCGGCCCGCCGGGGATTTGTTGAACGCCTCGCCGTCGTAGAACCCGACCGCGCCTTCGATGGTCTCGATGGCGTTGTTGTGGAAGAACGGCCCGGTGTCCGCCGCCTCCACGAGCGGCGGAACGTTGAACGTGCCGTCCCCCGGCGTGCGGAACCCGTCATCGCGAGGAACCTTCTGAGTGGTCAGCCGAGCGGGCTGATCGGGCAGGTCCTCGACGCCCGTATTGAAGTTGGCGTTCCCGAGGCTGCCTTGGCCGAGGTTCGACGTCGCCCCGGCATTCACATGGCAGAGGTTGCATTTGCCGAGCTTCTTGTCGAGGAAGATCGCCTGGCCCCGCTTGGGCACCGTGCCCTTGAGCCGCAGGGGCAGTACCAGGTCCTCCTGCCGCCCCAGGGACAGCTGGAAGGCCTCGAGCGCGTCGAGCTCCTCGTCCGTGGGCAGGCGGAAATCGACACCGGGGATGCGGTTCAGGGTCTTCGTGAAATGCTGAATGACCGCGCCGGTCGCAAAGGACCGGAGCGATCCATCTCCCGGCGCCCCGTCTCCGGACCACCCTGTACGGGGCCCCCCGGGGCTGTTCACGGAGTTCCGCAGACCGAGCACGTGCGGGACTCCCCGCATCACGAACGTGTTCTTCAGGTCGGCGAATCCATCCAGATTTTCGAGAATCAGCCCGAACTCCCGCATCAGCGCCGGATTCTCGAAGTTCTCCTTCAAGGCCGGGTTGAATTCGGCGACGAAGAGGGGATTGTCCTTCGGCAGCGTGGCGATGAAGGCCGGGTCGATGGTGAAGTTGTTCTCGGCCGGATGGCAGGTGCCGCAGGTACGCCCGTTACCCCCGAACGTCTCGTTGAAGAACAGGTCGCTCCCCTTCGCGATGAGCTGGCTCAAACGATCAGGGGGCGGGGGAGCGCTCTTGCAGCCGGACAGCCCAACGAGGGCGCACAGAACGAAGGCGGTAGAGAACAACTCACGAGAGCGCATCCGGCCTCCTCTCTCATCTGGTGTGTCGTACTCCTTCGACTCTACCAGTATCCGTCGCCCCAGCACCCACGCGGGTCAAGTGTTGCTCGCAGCCCGACAGGGAGGAGTCACGTCGTGGACCGTTTTGCTGGGCCTGGCGGACGCTCGCGCCGAGCTGCGGACGATCACGCTGTGCAGCCTCGTAGTCTGAAAACGTCGTTTCGTGAGACTCAGGAAAGAACCGCTCACACGCCAGGAAGATTGCGACGACTGCGACCCATAACGCCGCAATGCCCATGACGATGCCATCCGCGTTATGAGAGCCAATCAGTCAGCAGTGCCTCGCATCGGTGACGTCCAGCACCAGCGCCGGCGCGTGGCGACCGGCGCCGCGCGCGGTGTCGTCGACCTCGGTGCGGGTGCGAGCGGCGCCGGCCACCGCGAGGCCGTCGGCGGCCAAGCGCAGCGCGATGGCGCGGCCGATGCCGCGGCCGCCGCCGGTGACGAGCGCGACGCGGATGGTCACCCGTCATCTTAACGCGGTGCCGGGGCCTTCGTGGCGGACTCGACTCAGCGACTTTTACGAAGACCGGACAGGCCAGAGGTCGTCGCGGCCGAACCGATGTTCCTGACGCCTTCTCTGAGCGCTTCCCTGGCCGGTATCGAATGCTCTGCGGTCAACGCAAGCCGTAAAGCCGAGAGAATGAGTCCACGATTCGTTCGGTTGACGAAACTAGAAACCGTCCTCGCCGCTGCGCAGCGCACGCGGTAATCCTGACTGCGGAGCAGAGCAATGACATCAAAGAGCCGATCTTTATCGCCCAAGCGATACAACGCGTCATAGAACCCGAGTCGGGCGGTGTCACTCCTTTCTGTCTTGAGAGCGCGTTCGAGACGGTTTCTGTCGGGTCTACGCCCCAACCCACCTATTGCTGCGGCCGCGTAACTCCGTACGAGTGGATGTCCATCGCGTGCGGCTGCCCAGATTTTTGGGAGAGCCCGTCGATCACCGATATAGCCGAGCGATTCCGCTGCTTCGAGCCGCACAAGCGGGTGCGGATCAACTAGAAGGCGAATCAGCATCGAGGGCGCGCGCCTCGAGCCTCGACAATTTACTCCGAGGCTTTCAGCTGCCGCACGTCGGACAAGCGGTGACCGGTCCTGCAGCGCAGACTGGAGAGCTTCCTTGGCTAGTCCCTGCCTTCTGAACCGCATTTCCACGGCGGCCGCTTCCCGGACCGCGGGATCGCCATCGCGAAGCAGCTCGGTCAGCCGTAATACCGCACGGCGATCCAGCCTGCTGTGAAGGCTTCTAATTTCGCGAAGGACGCTCCTGCGCAACGCGCGGCCGATACCGCGGCTGCCGCCGGTGACGCGCGCAACGCGGGCGGTCACGCCGTCATCTTAGCCTCACTCCTAAGAGAGCGACCCCATGCCTTTTCCTTGAGATCCCTCGCCGATTCCGCATTGTCCCGATCTCAACCTCAAGGGAGAGCTTGCAGGTTGTTTATTCTCACCGCCGCGAACGCTCCATTGGCGGATCCGCCCTGAGCAGCGGAGCAATCGAGTATCACCTCGGTGGCACTGGTGAAGCTCGCAGTACCGACGAGGTCCACCCGTACCGAGGACCCGGCTATGCTGATGCTGTTGTTCACGTCGAAGACATTGGGTGGGTTGGCCTGATCACGCAGCGCGCACACTGGGAACCCCCCCACGTTGGCTCGTGCAAACAACCCAAGCGAAAACAACAGCCAGTCCCCGGCGGGGAGAGTGCCTCTGGCGATGACCGCGGGCGCTCCGAAGAGGCCCAGGCCAACCGGGCTGGGACTGACGGGGGGGCCGATGAACGCTTCGCCGGGGACGCTGGCCAAGATGCCTGCGGCGGTGTTGGAGGACCCGCCGCTGATGCTCGCACCGGGACCATTGGCCGTGTTGCCGCCGCCGCCGCCGACGCTGGCGGCCATGCCGCTGGCCGTGTTGGCGCCGCCACCGCTGACGCTGGCCCAGCCGCCGCTGGCGGTGTTGCCGGTACCGCCGCTGACGCTGGCGAAGACTCCGCTGATCGTGTTCCCGGTGCCCACCACGAGGCCACCCGACGCGGTGTACTCATGCGCCGGGCCGACGATGAAGTTGTGGGAGCCCGAGCGCGTGGGGCCTTGAGTAGGCTCGGCCTGGAGCCGGGGCTCGTTATAGCCCACGATCAGGTTGCCGAGGTTCGTGGTGTCCACCGTCTCTCCCGAGCCACTGCGAATGTGGACGTTGGCATCCGTGATGAGGACGTGGGGACCCTTCAGGCCGTTGATGACGCCATAGTCCACGCTAATGAACTGCGACAGACCGAAGACCTGGTTCTCAAGCTCACGAACTCGGAACTCGAGCGTGCTCACTTTGGCCGATAGGGCCTTCTCGATGGCGGTGACCTGGAGTTCGAGACTTGGCAGACCCCCCGCCGACGGGTTCGCAGCGCCCTGTACCT
>QHSB01000348.1 GCA_003220335.1 Candidatus Rokuibacteriota bacterium | reverse complement strand
ACGATGCGCGGCCCGCTGCCCTCCGCCCTCCGCCTGAGACGAAGGCGGCGGACCCAAGCGTACCGACTGCCCAAGAGCCGCGGCGACCACTACGCCCCATGAAGCGCGACGGGCGGCGCTGGCGCGCGAACCTGAAGCCGTCACCGAAGCTTTCCAGGCTTGATCGTGAGTTCCGGCGCCGGGCGGGCTGAAACCAATGCCGCGGCCGATCTGGAAGGGCGCCATCAGCTTCGGGCTCGTGACTATCCCGTGAGGTCCACAGAGACGTCGGGCGGCCAAGCGAGCGGCCTGATGATCGTCGTGCGTCGCGCAACGCTCGTTATCGCTGCCGGCGTGGCGATCGCCGCGTGCGCGCACGTACCGATTGGCCCGAGCGTCATGGTTCTCGCGGGAAGCGGAAAGACGGTGGAGCAGTTCCGCACGGATGACGCCGCATGCCGACAGACGGCGACTCATGAGGTGGAGAGCACGAAAGGCGGCGAAGTGCCCGCCCAGCGGCGCTACGACATGACCTACCTGCAGTGCATGTACGCCCAGGGCCACCAGATACCCGCGCCCGGCCAACGTCCGACTGACACGTCGTCATCGACCGCCGTGCCGCCTGGCACACCGACGGCTGCGCCGGCAACGTGGCCTCCAACGAGGGCGCAGATCGATTGCGAACAAAGCGGCGGTGTGTGGCGGGCGGCGCTCAACTTCTGCGAGTTCCCGGCGCCCGATTTTCCGAGCAGGCGCTGGAGGTAGATCGCCGACATCTGCGGACCCTGAGTCCGCGCTTGGCCACGTGAAGCCGCCGGACGAGGACAAGACCGAGCCCGAACTTGTTGGCGGCGTGTCTGGCGTTACCGCCGGCACCACAGGGGACTGACGATCAGCCGGCGCGGGCGAACCCCTGCTGTCAAGCCAGATCTTCTCGAATCACGGCGTTCGATTCCGCCGTAAGCGGCTTCAGGGCAGGAGAAGCCGACCGAGCCCACCGATATGCGAGCTCGGTCGGCAGATCACGAACTTACTTACAGGCGCCGGCGTCCCAGGTATACCCAGCCCGCTCGCAGTCTGACTTGGTCGCGTATGACCCTGGCGAGGCGCTTGGCGAGCCGCTAGACGAGGAGGAATGCCGGGCACAGCCGGCCACGAGCCCCAACAGCATTAGCGATACCGCAAGAACTTTCATAGTCTCAGCCTCCTTCTCCTTGGAGGCGAGCAACTTACGGGCCTGCGGTCAGGCAGCGGTGCGGAGCCATACTCGCACTGACCGGATCGCCGCGCGGATCGTCTCCTCCGAACCAGAGATCGAAAATCTCGATCCCTTGAGCAGAGTCGTCGTTTCCAGGCGGCAGTCATGCGCTTTGCACCATTCCGCGATGGTCTGCTTGAGGTCGTACCCGTATGGGCCGAAGTAGATGAAGTCGTAATGGTTCATGTTGCTGCTCCTGCGGGTGGGGAAAATGTTTCTTACTCGATGTGACAATCTCCAAGACCCTGTTGAGCAATCGAAGTGCCGCACCGCAGCCACGTCATTTCGCTGATGCTCGTCGCGGAACGCGACACTGATGACGTCAACTGTCACGTGGATGTCGGCCTTCTGAGCGAGCATCCGAACCTACCACCCCTTGACCAACGACTGGGCGATGTGCCGGTTCTGGTCTGACGACTAACTCATCTGTCCTTGTGGTGCTGGCGGCAGCTCAGACACGCCGGACGCGTCGGCGACGGCCGCGTCCTGAGGGGGCGCGATCGGAGATGCAGACCTATCCCGTTGTTTGGTATTCGACTCGCCCCGCTTCCGTGACCCGTCGAGACGCGTCGAGAATCTCCAGCGAGACGAGATCACCGACGGCGTCGTAGTCCAGGATCACGCCGGGCTTGTCCTCGTCGCTCTCCGCGACGACGACCCCGTCCTTCAGTACCACACTGAGCGTATCCGTCCGACGGTCGTAGGTGATCTTCACGGCTAATCCCTCCAGTACTTGTTCACCCTGGTCGTCCGGTAGACGGTGACGACCTCGGCGGGCCGTCGGTCAATATCTATGACCACGCGTACAAGATACATCTTCGGGGGCCTTCCCATGGTGACTCGCGACTGCAGAACGACTCGCCCGTCACGCACCGGGAAGCGCTGCTCCGGCGCGGCGACGACGTGCTGGACCAGGCCGTCCGTGACGTCTCGGCGTTGCATCTCGAGCCTGGCGTGGCCGGAAATCACGAACTCTCCGATCGGGTCGGAGCGCATGCCAAGCCACTAGCGCGTTGGTCTGAAGCGCGACAATGTCCAAAGATTGATACGCGCTCACTGTGCTGAAGCAGATGCGAACTCTTCAACGCGCGCCACCGCTTCGTGGATCTGTCTGGATTTGTCGCTTGACTCCGCGGCGTCGGCTCTGGCAGTGTCGCGCGGCTAACGCGCGTGACGACGGCCTCGCGATTGTAGAAGTGCGCATGTGGAGGAGCGATGCGTCGACTGGTGACTCTGCTTTCCGTGGTTCTCGCGGTTCTTGTGATCGGTCCGATGCACGTCATGGCCCAGCCGTCGACGGCCGGCGGGCTCACGGCGCTGCCGCCGACGAACTTCGGACCGAATCTCCTCCAGAACTCAGACTTCGAGACGCTGAGTGGTGGCCTGCCGCTCGCGTGGAGTTCCGGAGCGGGCTGGAGCGCCGATCAACTGGTCGTGCATTCGGGCCGCGTGAGCTATCGGCGCGAACCCGGTGCGGATACCTCGGCCCAGACGGTGCAGTTGAAGGCCGGAACGTACCTGCTCAGCGCGTGGATCAAGAGCGATGGCCTTGGCAGTGGCTCGACGAGCGGGGCCCGGCTGACGCTCGATTTTCGGCCGGGCGGCATCAATGCCTGGCGGCCCTCGGAGGTCATCAGCGGGACGAACGACTGGCAGCTGTATCAGGTCGGCCCGATCGTGATCGAGACGGACCGGACGGCGGCGGTATGGCTCGAGAACTACAATGGCGCATCCGGAACGGCGTGGTTCGATGACGTCAGTCTGGTGCAGATCCTGCCGCCGCCGGTCGATGTCTTTCTGCTGTATCCCAACTACCGAGGACTGCTCTTCGACGATCAGCCGCAGACCATCCGGCTCGACGTGACCGTGACACCGCCGGGCGGCGACGTCGGCCGCTACACCGTGCGAAGCGTACTGTCCGACGAGACGAGCGGGCGGGTCGTTGCGCAGCAGTCCTTGTCGGCCGCGGCGCACCTGGTCGTGATGCTCGACGGCACCGCGATGCAGTCGGGCCGCAGTTATCTCGCGACCGTCTCGCTCGTCGACCTCTCGACGAACGGCGTCGTATCGACGTACCCCGCCTATCGCGTGGCGAAGGCGGCGGGGAGCGCCAGGCAATCGATGAACGTCTCGGTCGATGCGAACAATCGCGTCGTCCTCAAGGGCGTGCCCCGATTCGTGCTGGGCGTCTACGACTCCGGGCTCGGCTACGACACGGATCCGACGTTCTGGGACACCACGCTCTGGTCGCCGGCGGGCGACCGACGCCTGAGCGGTCTCAATATCAACATGTACCTGAACTACCACTATGGGCAGGCGCCGGCCGATGCGATGGCAGCGTTGATGGACAGCCTGCAACAGCACGGGGTCATGTATCTGCAGACCGGCAACTGCTTCGACAAGTACCCGGCCGATCCGACGTTTCCCATCGACAGCTCGGACACCTATGTCCGCACCCTCGGCGCCCACGCGGGCAGCGCCGGCTACTACACCATCGACGAGTGCCTCTCGTCATTGCAGCCCGGAGCCTTCAGCCAGTACCAGCGGCTGCGCACGCTCGACCCGGGCAGCATGACCTTCGCCGCGCTCCTGGGGGAACCCGAGATCGCCCTGTGGCGTGACAGTGCGGACGTGCTGGCCAGCGATCCCTATCCGCTGTTCGGCGCCGAGCCGACCGGCGGCTACGATCTGGCGCAGGTCGGGGAGTGGACCGCGCGGACGCGCAAAGCCGTGAAGGATGCGCGACCGTTCATGGCCGTTCTGCAATTCTTCCAGTTCACCTCGCAGGGCCGATACCCGACGCTCGCGGAGATGCGCAACATGGCGTACACGGCGATCGTCGAGGGGGCGAAGGGACTCATGTGGTGGAGCCTCGGCGAGGGCGCGCTCGAGAGCGTGTGCGAGAGCGGCACCATCTGGTGTTCGCAGCGGGCTCAGCTCATGAATCGGCTCGCGGCGGTGGTGAGCGAGGTCGCGTCGCTGGAGCCCGTCCTGCTCGAAAACGACACGACGCTGTCGTGGGGCGCCGTGACGCGCGTGACCGTGAACGGAGCGGGTCGGGCCACGTCGTCGATCGGGACGAAGGTCAAGCACGACGACAAGTCGACCACGGATCCGTACCACGTGTTCGCCTACAACACCACGCCGGACTACGATCCCGGCGTGGCGTCGCCCTCGGCGACGGCGCAGTTCACGCTGTCGGCGGTCCCGAAGTCCATCACGGTCCACGGTGAGAATCGCGCGATCGCGCCGATGCTGACCGCGAGCGGCGCGACCTTCACGGACACGTTCGGTCCCTTCGAAGCGCACGTCTACGTGATCAGCTACTGACCCCCCTCAGCTACTGACCCCCCTTGACAGGTCGGTTGCCCGCGCTGTATTCGGGCGGCACTCAGCTGTACGTGGGCGCGGTGCGGCATTCGAGAACTGGACGCAAACGGCAAGGGTCTGCGAGGGAGGAACCATGTTGATATCGCGCAAGCGGGTGTTGACAGGCGTGGCGTTGGCGGTCGTGGCGACGGCGGCGGCGGGATACGTCCTGGCCGACGATCGCGGTTCCGGCATCAGCCAGAGCGGCGAACAGCGAAACATGCGTCGGGTGGGACACGTCGATCTGCAAGGGCGGGCGTCGTACCAGCCGAACGTCATCGTCTATCCGGATAAAAGGACGATCGCGTTCGCGGGCACGCACGGCGGCAGCCGGCCCAACCCGCTCAAGGTCGGCTCCCCGGTGGAGCCGAACGGCACGATGATCATCGACGTCACCCGTCCGGATCGACCGGTGGAGACAGCCCATATCCCGGTCCCGGTCGCGGGAGGTCAGGCACAGATGGCGCGCATGTGCCTCGGCTCCGACTTGCCGGGCGGCATCAACGGCCACGTCTACCTCTTGCGCAACATCCAGGGGAACACTGCGCAACGATCGGGCTACGAGATCTGGGATGTGACCGACACGAGGAACCCCTCGCCGGTGGCCGCGTTGACCGGCATTCGCAGCACGCACAAGCTCTGGTGGGAGTGCACGACCGGGATCGCCTACATGCCGGGTAGCAAGTCGACGCCGCCCCTCTGGCGAACCTCCCAGTCGATGGTCGTCTACGACTGGAGCCATCCTCCCGCCG
>QHSB01000347.1 GCA_003220335.1 Candidatus Rokuibacteriota bacterium | reverse complement strand
GGCATGATGGATCTTCATCTTGTAGTAGCGGCAGCCCATCGCCGTGTAGCGCTTCGCCTCGCCGATGAGGTCGTCCAGCGAGTACGAACCCCAGCCGCCGCTGCCGTAGGCGGGCACGCGATCGACGACGGCGCCCCACAGTTTTGCCAGGGGCAGGCCGGCGGCCTTACCCGTGACGTCCCAGAGCCCGATGTCGAGCGCGGACAACGCGTAGCCGGCGACGCCGACCTTCCGGATCCCGCGATCGGCGCGGTACATCTTCTCCCACAGCCGGCCGACCTGCGTGGGGTCCTCGCCGACGAGCAGCACGGCGAGCCGTCGCGCGTAGGCTTCGACCGCCTCGGAGCCGGCGCCGCCGAACACCAGCGCATAGCCGAGGCCGTCGAGCCCGGCGTCGGTGCGGATGCGTGTGACGACGAGCCGGTGCTCGGGCAGATCGAGCGCGATCGGCTTGGCGGTCGGGATGCGGAGCGTGAACGTGTCGATCGCCGTGATGTTCATGGCGCTCATCCTCCCAGGAGATAGCGAGCAACCTTGACGGACGCCCGCACGTAGCCCGGCTCGAGGTTCTCGATCTTGCCGCGCACCCGAGCGTGGAGGCGGGGAAGCGCGTGGAACGGGATCGCGGGATAGGCGTGGTGCTCGGCGTGGTACGGCATGTTCCACGCGAACAGCTTCACGAGTGGCCACGTGAGGGTCGTGCGCGTGTTCTCCAGACAGTCAGGCGTGAACGCGCAGGCCGTGTGCTCGGCCAGGAGATATGGCCGCAGGAATGCCTGCCCGACCATCCATGGAAGGATCCACACGACAAGGGCAGCGGGCGACCAGGCGGCGATCGAGACGGTCGCCACCGCGAGGTACACGGTCAGGTAGGCGCGCGCCTCGACGATGAGCGGCCGCCGCTCGGACGGCGCCATCCAGGGGCGATCCGCCCGGCCGGACGCGAGCCGGAGGATGTCGCCGATGCGACGAATGGCATTGGGAATCCCGGTCAACACGAAGAAGTACGCGGGCAGGGAGGCGGGCTTCGGAAAGTAGAGCTCGGGATCCCGCTCCAGATCTTGCGTGAACCGGTGATGGTCCCAGTGGTACACGCGATAGTTCCGGTAGGGCCAGAAACCCAGGAGCCCGGCGAGCGTCCCGAGCGCCGGATTGAGCCAGCGGGTCCGGAAGGCCGTCCGATGCGCGGTCTCGTGAAGCGCACAGAAGACGAAGGCGAGCATGTAGCCCTGCACCACGACCAACGGCAGGGCCCAGGCGGTCCACGAGAGCCTCCAGAGCACCGTGCCGGTGAGGATCAGCATGCCGAGATGCCATGCGGCCCGGCGAAGGGCCGGCCCGTCGGAGCGGTTCATCAAGGCATGCAGATCTTCGCGGGGAAGCTCGTGGGCGGTGAACCGGACGAGGGCGTCGTCTCGCATAGCTCGGGTTTGCCGGTGCTATCCTATCGCGCATGGCCACCATTGAGCAGGACTACGCCGACGCCCGACCGAAGTCGAAGGCTCTCCACGCGCGCGCCGTGCAGCGCATGCCCAGCGGGGTGGCCCACGACGGCCGCTCCTTCGCGCCGTTTCCCTTCTACGTGGCGCGCGCCGACGGTGCGCGGAAGTGGGATGTCGACGGGCACGAGTACATCGACTGCTGGAGCGGCCACGGCGCCCTGATGCTCGGCCACAATCACCCGGCGGTGCTGAAGGCCATCCAGGAGCAGGCGCGGCTCGGCACGCACTACAGCGCGTGCTCGGAGATCGAGGTGCGCTGGGCCGAGCTGATCTGCTCGATCGTGCCCGGCGCCGAGCGCGTGCGCTTCATGATGACGGGCACCGAGACCACCGCTCTCGCGATCCGCGTGGCGCGCGCGTTCACCGGGCGCCAGCATCTCGTGAAGTTCGAGGCGCACTTCCACGGCCTGCACGACGCGGTCATGGCGGCCGTGAAGGACCCGTTCGAGATCCCCGTCTCGGCCGGGGTGCCGCCCTCCACGCTTGCGACCACGCTGGTCGCGCGCAACAACGACCTCGCGCACGTGACGGAGCTGCTCGACGACCACGAGGTGGCCGCGGTGATCCTCGAGCCCGCCGGCGCGCGCTCGATGACGGTGCCGACGGATCCCGCGTTCCTGAAGGCCTTGCGACAGCTGACGCGCGAGCGCGGCGTGATCCTGATCTTCGACGAGGTGGTCACCGGCTTCCGCATGGCCGCGGGCGGCGCCCAGGAATACTACGGCGTGACCGCGGACCTCACGTGCCTGGCCAAGGCGGTGGCGGGCGGGCTGCCGGGCGCGGCGCTCGTCGGGCGCGCGGACCTGCTCGACGCCATCACGCTGAAGGGCGACGCCAAGCGCGACCGCACCCAGCGCGTGGCCGACCAGGGCACGTTCAGCGGCACGCCGCTGATCGCCGCCGCCGGCGTGGCCGCGCTGGAGATCCTCAAGACGGGGCAGGTGCAGCGCGAGCTGAACCGGCTGGGTGACCGGCTGCGCGGCGCAATGAACGCGGTGCTGAAGACGCGCGGCGTGCCTGGCTGCGTCTACGGCGCCTCGTCGATCTTCCGGATCTTCCTCGGCGCCGGTGCCGAAGAGCTCGGCATCCCGACCTACCGGATGGACGCCACGCGGCTGGATCGCGGCATGGGCCCTGTCGGCGGCACCCTGCACCTCGCGATGCTGCTCAACGGTGTGGACTACAGCCGCGGCGCCTCACACGGCTGGATGAACGGCGCGATGAGCGAGAAGCACGTCGACCTGGTAGTGGACGCCTTCGACCGCTCGATCGTGCGGCTGCGCGAGGAGAAGCAGCTGGCCTAGCGGCCGGGCAGCTCGATCGGCTGACCGTGCGGCGTTGCGCGCGCCGCGCGGTCCCATTCGCCCTTCCGTGTCGCCAGCTCGTCGGCCAGCACCAGCCGCTTGTCGGCCACGAGCTTCTCCAGCGCGGCCAGCCAGAAGTAGTAGTAACGCGTGCCGTCGTCGGACTCGCCGCGCGCCTTCGCCGCGGCGATCTCGTCCGCCAGCCGTTGTGCCCACTCCTTCCACGTGACGTGGCCGCGCTCGTGAAGCATCACGGCCATCCCGAAAGCCTGCGCCTCCCACGGTGCGCGGAACACGGGCCCCTCGGCGTCGCGCGGGATCGCAGGCAGCGCGTCGAGATCGGCGCTCATGCCGGCTCCAGGTAGGGCTCGAAGCAGTCGACGAAGACGGCGTCGCGCGGGCCGGCGTCCGGCCCCCACAGCTCGCGGCCCTCGAAGCGGACGGCGTAGCAGTGCTGCGGAACCTTCTCTCCGGTCGCGGCGTGCGCATCGGCGAAGATGAACACGCCGTGGTCGCGATCGATCACGCCGACCTTGTCGCGCGCGTAGCGCGGCAGCCGCGTGTGGCCCGTCGGGTGCAGGTTCTTCGTGCGCACGCGGTCGCCCGCCTTGAAGCGCGGTGCCGCGAGGTGATCCTCCATGCGCGCGGCGCGACGGTTGCGCAGCGCCTTCGGAACGTCGGCGGGGCCGAGCGCCTTCACCGGCCCAGGGCCCAGGCGCCGCATCGTCTCCAGCTCCGTTGCGGCGACGAGGCCTGTTTCCACCAGCAGGCGCTCGAGACCGTAGAGCCAGTGCTCGTAGTAGGTCGTCGCGAGGTACGCCGCCGGCGGCATGTGCTCGCGGGCATAGCGGCCCATGTCGATGTTCCAGCGGCCGAGGAAGCCGGTGGCGAGGTTCAGCGCGAAGGCGCGGCGCTCCCACTCGTGATGGAAGACCGGCTCGTTCGGCTCGGGATCGACGGGTCCGAAGCCGTGCATACCGCCGAGGTCGTGCATCCCGTTCATCGCGCCGGGGCCTTGACCTGGGCGACACCGATCATCGCGTCACGCGTCACCAGCTCCGCGAGCTGCTCCTCGCTCATGCCTCCCGTGCCCCGCGGGCGCTCGGGCAGCACGAGGTAACGCAGCTCGGCGGTGCTGTCCCACACGCGCACCTCGACGTCGTCGGGCAGGTCCACCCCGAACTCGCGCAGCACGCCGCGGGGATCGATCACGGTGCGCGCGCGATAGGGCCCGGACTTGTACCAGACGGGCGGCAGCCCGAGCACCGGCCAGGGGTAGCAGGAGCAGAGCGTGCACACGACCACGTTGTGCACCTTCGGCGTGTTCTCGAGCACGACCATGTCCTCGCCCTGGCGGCCGATGTAACCCAGCTCCGCGATGGCCGCCGTCGAGTCGGCGAGCAGCCGCTGCTTGAAGGCGGGATCGACCCACGCCTTGGCCACGACGCGCGCGCCGTTGCGCGGGCCGACCTTCGTCTCGTACGTCGTGGCCGTGATGATGGTCACTCATGGCGGATAGGCTATCATCCTTGTCCGTGAGACCGCTCGAGACCGAGTACAAAGACTGGACGATCCGCGTCATCACGCGCTCCACCGGCCGCGCGTGGTCGGCGCTGGTCGAGGTGTGGGGGGCGGGCAAATCCGGCGACAAGGCCGCCGAGCTCGTGCCCTACAACGCGACCTCGCAGAGCGAGAAGGCCGCGCAGGAAGCGGGCCGCCTCGCCGCCGTGCGCTTCATCGACAGCAAGCTGGCGAAGTAGTCAGCGCATGCGGCGGGCGGCCGTGCGGGCGTCGGCGCCCGTCCACCCGGCGTCGAACGCCTGACCCGGCCGGTCGAGGTCGATCACCAGCGGCGCGTGATCCGACGGCACCGGCTTGCCCTTGCGCGCCTCGCGGTCGATCTCCGCCGCCACGACACGTTTGCCGACCGGCCCGCTCACGAGCAGGTGATCGATCCGCATCCCGAAGTTCTTGTGGAAGTTGCCGGCGCGGTAGTCCCACCACGTGTAGCGCGCGGGCTCCGAGTGATGCAGCCGGTACGCGTCGACCAGCCCCCAGCCGCACAGCCGCCCGAACGCCGCGCGCTCGGGCGGCGAGACGTGCGTCCCGCCGTGGCAGGCCGCGGGGTCCCACACGTCGGCGTCCGCAGGCGCGACGTTGAAGTCGCCGCCGACGACGAGCGGCTCGTTCGGATCCCGCGCCTCGGCCAGCCAGCGCGCGAGCCGCTCGTACCACGCGAGCTTGGCCGCGTAGAACGGCGAGCCGACCACGCGGCCGTTGGGCGCATAGACGGCCACGACGCGGACGCCGCCGCACACGGCGGAGAGCATCCGCGCCTCGGCCAGCGGCTCGTCGTCCGGCACGTCCGGCGTTTTCGCCGGCCGCAGCGGCTGGCCAAAGTTCGTCACGACGTCGGACACGCCGACCCGGCTGGCCACGGCCACGCCGTTCCAGCGTCCCTCCCCGTGGTGCGCCAGCTCGTAGCCGGCCGCGCGAAAGGCGTCGGCCGGCACGTCGTCGTCGGCGAGCTTCGTCTCCTGCATCAGCAGCACGTCGGGCCGGGCGCGCTCGAGCCACCAGGTGACCTTCTCGAGCCGGGCCTTCAGCGAGTTGACGTTCCAGGTCGCGATGCGCATCTCAGAAGACGGCGAGCGGGTTGGCCGGCGAGCCGGTGCCGCCGGTCACGGGCAGCGGCGAGATCACCAGCATGAACTCGTCGCGCCCTTCTTCCGCGCACGCCTTCGCCAGCGGCTCCAGCAGCGCGTTGTCGAGCAGGGCCACGCCGTACGCGAAGATCGCCGCGTGCACGGCCCAGGGAATGTCGTAGCCGATCGGCAGGTGATCCAGCATGTCCCACACGAGCACGCTCACGTCGTGGTCGCGCAGGAACGGCAGGCAGGAGACGTGCAGGCCCGGCCGCTGCAGCGTGGCCACGGGGCCGAAGGGCCGGCTGTACGGGCGTTCGGGATCCTGCGCCTGCCACGCCTCGCGGCCGGAGTAGACGCAGACCGCGTCGCCCGGCTCGAGCCGGATGTTGCGCCGGGTGAGGATGTCGTCCAGCTCCCAGCCGTGCACCGGCGCCTCCTGCGTGACGCACGGCACGCCACGGTGGCGGGGCACGTCGAGCATCACGCCGCGGACGACGATGCCGTCCTGCCAGTGCTCGATGGCGCCGAAGCGCGCGCCGTCGAACGTGATCTCCTTCTTGGGATCGCGGCCGTTCCACATGGCCTCATCGTCCCACGTGTGGCAGAGCGCGTCGATGTGGGTGGAGGCGACGCCGTGATAGAAGATGCCGTAGTAGTCCGCCGAGAACCCGCCCTTGCCGCGCTGGGCCGTCTTCATGAAGTGCTGCGCGGGCAGCGCATTGTTCGGCCCCGGCTCCTTGGGGAAGGGCCGGCTCAGCGAGACACTGCGCCCGCTCTTGACGAGCCGCGCGGCCGCCACGCGCTTGGCGGGCGTGATGAGGTTGATCATCCCCTTCTGGTCGTCCTTGCCCCAGCGGCCCCAGTTGCGGCGCTCGCGGATCCAGGCCGTGACTTCCTTTTCGGTCGGCAGCGGTTGTTGCGGCATGGCGAACCTCCTGTGCGTTGGCGCGCATGGTAGCATCCGGCCCACCATGAAGATCACCGACGTCCGCCTCACCCTCTTTGCCTGGGACGACATCCCCGCCACGCAGTACGGCCGCCACACCGGCCGGTTCAGCGGGTCGAGCCAGCTCGGCCTGCTGACGATCGGCACCGACGAGGGCGTGCAGGGCCACGCGTTCCTCGGCTCCGCGATGCGCGGCGCGCAGATGGACGGTCAGTCCCTCATCCACTATCTCAAGCCGCTCGTGCTGGGCCAGGACCCGTTCGACCGCGAGCGGCTCTACCAGGCGATGTGGCAGAAGAGCCGCCAGACGACGCTGCGCGCGATCGGCGCGATGGACATCGCGCTGTGGGACATCGCGGGCAAGATCGCCGGCCTGCCGATCCACAAGCTGCTCGGGTCGTATCGCACCAGTGTGCCCGCGTACGCGTCGTCGGCCGTGCTGCCGTCGAAAGAGGCGTACGCGGAGGAGGCCGCGCGCTTCAAGGCCGACGGCTGGACGGCCTACAAGATCCATCCGCCCACCGATCCCGCCGTGGACATCGAGGTCTGTCGCGCCGTGCGCCGCGCCGTCGGCGACGGCTTCGCCGTGATGCTCGACTCGACGTGGGCGTACCAGTACCCGGAGGCGCTGCGCGTGGGCAAGGTGGCCGAGGGGCTCGGCTTCTACTGGTACGAGGACCCGCTGGCCGACGACGATCTCCTCAGCTACGTCAAGCTCAAGCAGCACCTGGCGATCCCCATCCTCGCCACGGAGTACGCGCCGGGCGGCCTCACCGCGTATGCGCCGTGGCTCACGCACCAGGCCACCGACTACCTGCGCGGCGACGTGGCCGTGAAGGGCGGCATCTCGGCGCTGGTGAAGGCCGCGCACCTTGCCGAGGCCTTCCACATGAACTACGAGGTTCACCACGGCGGCAATTCGCTGAACAACGTGGCCAACCTGCACGTGATCATGGCCATCAAGAACTGCGAGTTCTTCGAGGTGCTGCTGCCGGCGGGCGCCCAGAAATACGGGCTGGCCCAGGACATCGAGGTGGACCCGCACGGCCTCGTGCACGCCTTCGACGGCTCCGGGCTCGGCGCCGCCATCGACTTTCAGCTCATCGAGCGCAAGAAAGTCGCGGTGCTCAGCTAGATCGCGCAGCGTGGAAGGCGCGACAACATACCGCGGAGAGACGCGGCGATGAGAACGGGTGCGATCGCGGTCCTGATGCTGATGCTCTACGGCTGTGCCGCCTCGACGACCGGGCCGAGGACGGGGTCGCAAGTCGCGCAGCGCGTCTCGGCGAATGCGCCGCGAGGTCAGCAGCGCATTTCGATGAACCCGACCAACAACCTCTACCTCGCTGAAATCCAGAAGCACATCGCGAGCAAGTGGGGGTATCCGTGCGTGTTGGATCCCGCCACGGGTAAGTGCGAGTACAAGGACGCGTCCGTCGCGCTGGAGTTCAGCATCGCGGACGACGGGCAGGTGTCCTCCATCCGTGTGGTGCGTCCGTCTGGCTTACCGACCTACGACCAGCACGCCATCGACACCATCCGGGCCGCCGCACCCTTCCCGCCGATACCGGAGTCGTCTGGCACG
>QHSB01000306.1 GCA_003220335.1 Candidatus Rokuibacteriota bacterium | reverse complement strand
ACCAGCAGCGAGATCGCGATCGCCGCGGAGAGCGTCATCGCGAACTCCCGGAAGAGACGGCCCACCAGGCCGCCCATCAAGAGGATGGGCGTGAAGACCGCCACCAGCGAGAGGCTGATGGCCAGCACCGTGAAGCCGATCTCGCGGGCTCCGCGGAGCGCCGCCTCGAGCGGGGAGAGGCCGGCCGCCCGATGCCGCGCCACGTTTTCCAAGACCACGATGGCGTCGTCCACCACGAAGCCGGTCGCGATGGTCAGCGCCATGAGCGACAGGTTGTCGAGGCTGTAGCGCAGCACGTACATGAC
>QHSB01000305.1 GCA_003220335.1 Candidatus Rokuibacteriota bacterium | reverse complement strand
TGGGCCACATCGCTGAGCCGAACCGGCCGACCCGATCGAAAGGCGACGATCACCGGGGCGTACTCCGAGGCCTTGAGGAGCTGATCGTTCGACGCGATCTCCGAGGTCCGCACCCCGTCGCCCAGCTGGCCCTTGGGCCGGTACTGGGTGGTCGCGGCAACCGCGCCCCGGACCGTCTCGAGCGCGATGCCGTACTGGTTGAGCGCGGTGGGGTTCATCTCCACCCGCACCGCCGGCAGCGAGCTGCCGCCCACGATGACCTGGCCCACCCCCGGCAGCTGGGACAGCTTTTGCTGCAGGACGCTGGAGGCCGCGTCGTACATCTGGCCACGACTGAGCGTGTCGGAGGTCAGGGCCACGATCATGATCGGCGAGTCGGCCGGATTGACTTTGCGATAGCTCGGGTTGTTGGGGAGGTCGGGCGGCAGGTAGCCTCGGGCCGCGTTGATGGCAGCCTGGACGTCGCGGGCCGCGCCGTCGATGTTGCGGGAAAGGTCGAACTGCAGCGCGATGCTCGTCGAGCCGAGATAGCTGGTCGACGTCATCTCCGTGAGGCCCGCGATGTGACCGAACTGCCGCTCCAGCGGCGCCGCCACCGACGTCGCCATCGTCTCCGGCTCCGCACCCGGCAGCGTCGCCGTCACCTGGATCGTCGGGAAGTCGACCTGGGGCAGCGGGGAGACCGGGAGCAGGCCCCAGGCCAGCATCCCGCTCACGGCGAGACCGATCGTCAGCAGCGTGGTGGCGACCGGGCGCTTGATGAACGGCGCGGAGATGTTCACGCGGGATCCCGCCGAAATCGGCGCGCGAGACGATCGAAGGCGAGGTAGATGACCGGGGTCGTGTAGAGCGTGAGGAGCTGGCTCACGATGAGCCCGCCCACGATCGCGATGCCGAGGGGCCGCCGCAGCTCCGAGCCCACTCCTGTTCCCAGCGCGAGCGGCAGCGCGCCCAGGAGCGCGGCCATCGTGGTCATCATGATGGGTCGGAACCGCAGGAGACAGGCCTGGTAGATCGCATCGCCGGGGCTCTGGCCCTGCCCGCGCTCCGCCTCCAGGGCGAAGTCGATCATCATGATCGCGTTCTTCTTCACGATGCCGATCAACAGAATGATGCCGATCAGCGCGATGACGCTCAGCTCCTCACGGCAGACCAGCAGCGCGACGATCGCTCCGACGCCCGCCGACGGCAGCGTGGACAGGATGGTGAGCGGGTGGATGTAGCTCTCGTAGAGCACGCCCAGCACGATGTAGACCGCCACCAGCGCGGCGGCAATGAGCACCGGCTCGTTGGCCAGTGCGGCCTGGAATGCCCGGGCCGTCCCCTGGAAGCTGCCCTGGATGCTCGCGGGCAGCCCGACCCGGTGGCTGGTCTCCTCGACCGCCGCGACCGCCGCGCCGAGGGCTGATCCCGGGGCCAGATTGAACGACAGCGTCACCGCCGGGAACTGTCCCTGGCGCGAGATCACGAGCGGGGCCGTCGTGGGATACGCGCGGATCATGGTGTCGAGCGGCACCGCGACCGGCTGCCCGGCGGTCGTCCCGGTCACGTAGATGTCCCGGAGGGCTCCTGCGTTCCGGCGGAACTCGGGCTTCACCTCGAGGACGACCCGGTACTGATTCAGCTGGGTGAACATCGTGGAGACCTGCCGCTGGCCGAAGGCGTCGTAGAGGGTGTTGTCGATCGCCTGGGGAGTGACGCCGAGCCGCGAGGCGGTGGTGCGGTCGACCACGAGCACGGTGCCGAGCCCCTGATCTTGTTGATCGCTGCTGACGTCGGCCAGCTCCCGCCGGCCGCGCAGCGAGTCCGCCAGCCGCGGGGCCCAGAGGTTGAGCTCGCTCCCGTTCGGATCCTCGAGGCTGTACTGGTACTGCGTGCGGCTCACCCGATCCTCGACGGTGAGATCCTGCACCGGCTGCATGAACAGCTGGATGCCGTCGACTCCGGCCAGCGCGGGCTGCAGCCGGCGGATGACGTCGCTCGCGCTCACCCCGCGCTGGGCGAGCGGCTTCAGGTTGATGAGGATCCGCCCGCTGTTGACGGTGACGTTGGTGCCGTCGACGCCGATGAACGAGGACAGGCTCTCGACCGCCGGATCTTTCAGGATCACCGCGGCCAGGGCCTGCTGCCGTGCGGCCATCGCCGGGAACGAGATCGTCTGCGGCGCTTCCGAGATGCCCTGGATGGTTCCGGTGTCCTGTACCGGGAAGAACCCTTTCGGCACCATCACGTACAGCATCACCGTGAGCCCGAGGGTCGCGACCGCCACGGCGAGCGTCGCCGTTTGGTGGCCGAGCACCCAGCGCAGGCTCGTCCCGTAGGCCGCGATGATCCGGTCGAAGGCGCGCTCGGACCAGCGGTAGAGCCGGCCCTGCCGCTCGGGCGGCGTGTGGCGGAGCAGCCGGGCGCACATCATGGGGGTGAGGGTCAGCGACACCACCGCGGAGATGAGGATCGTGATGCCGAGCGTGATCGCGAACTCGCGGAACAGGCGGCCGACCACGTCGGCCATGAACAGCAGCGGGATGAGCACCGCGATCAGCGAGACGGTGAGCGACACGATCGTGAAGCCGATCTGCTCGGCTCCCTTGAGCGCGGCCTGCAGCGGAGGATCGCCGGCTTCGATGTAGCGCGCGATGTTCTCGATCATGACGATGGCGTCGTCCACCACGAAGCCGGTGGCGATGGTGAGCGCCATCAGTGACAGGTTGTTCAGGCTGAAGCCCAGGAGGACCATCGCGCCGAAGGTCCCCACGAGCGAGAGGGGGACCGCGACCGCGGGGATCAGGGTGGCCGGAACCGTACGCAGGAAGAGGAAGATGACCAGCACGACCAGCGCCACCGACAGCATCAGCTCGAACTGGACGTCCTCCACCGAGCCTCGGATCGTCACGGTGCGGTCGGTGAGCACGGAAACGTCGACCGCCGCCGGCAGGGAGGCGCGCAGCTGCGGCAGCAGCCGCTGGATGCGGTCCACGACCGCGATCACGTTGGCGCCGGGCTGACGCTGGATGTTCAGGATCACCGCCGGCGTGCCGTTCATCCACGCCGCCTGGCGCACGTTCTCGGCGTCGTCGATCACGTCGGCCACGTTCTCGAGGGTGACCGGGGCATTGTTGCGGAACGCGACGATCAGGGGCTTGTAGTCCCGACTCGTCAGGAGCTGGTCGTTGGCCCCGATGACCGAGGACTGGCGCGGCCCGTCGAAGCTGCCCTTGGCCTGGTTGACGTTGGCGGCCGCCACCGCGGCGCGCAGATCCTCGAGGGTGAGGCCGTAGGCCGAGAGCGCGGCCGGATTGGCCTGCACCCGCACCGCGGGTCGCTGCCCGCCGCTGATGCTGACGAGGCCGACGCCAGGGAGCTGAGCGATCTTCTGGGCGAGCCTCGTATCGGCCAGATCCTCGACCTGGGGCAGCGGTAACGTCGCCGAGGTCAGCCCGAGCGTGATGATCGGCGTATCGGCCGGGTTCACCTTGCTGTACACGGGCGGGTTCGGCAGGTCCGGCGGCAGGAGCGTCAGGGCCGAGTTGATCGCCGCCTGCACCTCCTGCTCGGCCACGTCGAGCCCGAGGCTCAGCGTGAACTGCAGCGTGATCACCGAGCTGCCGCTCGAGCTGGTGGACGTCATCT
>QHSB01000242.1 GCA_003220335.1 Candidatus Rokuibacteriota bacterium | reverse complement strand
GGAGGTCGGCGAGGCCAAATGTCGCTCGACACCGCGGCAGATATTCGTCGTGCACGAAGGCGCGGAGCCGCCGGTAGGCCGGCACGATCTGGCCCTCGATGGCCCGCACATATTTGTCGGTCAGGGTGTTGCGGGTGGCTTCGTCGAAGTCCGGCGGCAAGTTCTTGATGGGCTCATAGAACACGCTCGCGCGCGGGTCGGCGACGATGTGGACGTCGAGCTGGGGCAGCATCTTCACCATGATGTCGCGCGGCTGCGTGATGCCGCGCTCCATGCCGGTGCGCATGTTCGCGATCGCGGTATCCATCCACGTCACGAAGCCGTCGATGCGGCCCAGGAAGTCCTCGTAGTTCCGTGGCGTCTTGAACGGATGCACACCCCGACCCGCGCCGATGACCGCAAACTCGCTCGGCAGGCTGCGCCCGACCTGATCGACAGGCAGCAGGTGCCACGGCAGACGCAACCGCTCCACGCACGTCTCGAGATTGAACTGGAAGATGTCACGCGTCAGGCGGTCGTGCTCGTCGAGCGTGGCCGGCTCGATCCGACGCAGCTCGCTGTGATAGCGCGAGCACAGTGCGGCGAGCCCCGTCCGATACTCCTCGCCGATGGTGTTGGCCAGCACGCGGTCGTACTGGCGCAGCCCGGCTTCGCTCGCTGTGAACGGGAAGTACGGTGTGCTTGCCCGGTCAAACGCGGTGACGAGGGCACCGAGCCTTGAAACCGGAGGCGTGGACCTCGACGCGCACGCCTGCGCCGCCACGGCGATCGTGACAATCACCGCGGCACAGATGGAGCCTTGCGCGGCCCTCACACGTACCCCTCACGTCGGTCGGCCTCGCGCGCCTCGGCCGGCCGCTCGGCCGGCGGGCCGAAGCCCCCGCCGCCGCAGGTCTCGATCAGCACGAGGTCGCCACGCGTGAGGCGCAGGCTGACCTTGCCGCCGACGTCACGCGCGCCGGGCGTGCCCGGATTCAGCGTGATGCGGAACGGCAGCCCGTCGCCTCCGCCGAGCACGCCCCACGGCGGCACCACGCGGCGGTCGAGCATGCTGGTCAGCGTGACCTCGGGCGCGACGACGCGATAGGCGCGGCGGAAGCCGAGGCCGCCACGCTGCCGGCCGTCGCCGGCCGAGCCGGGCCGCAGCGCGTGCTCCTCCACGCGTAGCGGATACTCCGCCTCCACGACTTCCGTCGGCGTGTTCATCACGTTCGACATGTACACGCGCAGCGCCGAGCCGCCGTCGCGAGTCGCGCCGGCGCCCTCGCCGCCGCCGTGGGTCTCGTAGAAGATCGTCCAGCGGCCGTCGGGGGTGCGCGCGCCGAAGATGAGCACGCCCGAGGTCGTCGGGCCGCTGGCTGTCACGCGGTCGGGCAGGGCGGGGGCGAGCGCGTTGAAGATGGCATCGACCGCGCGCTGCGAGGTCTCGTGGTTGCCGCCGACGACCGGCCGGTCGGCGTCGGCGTTCATGAGATTACGCGGCGGCACGATCACGCGCAGCGGCCGGTAGCAGCCGTCGTTGGGCGGCACCTCTGGCGCGGCCAGTGTCTTCATCGCGTAGTACACCGACGAGCACGCGATGTAGTACGTGGTGTTGACGGGCCCCCGCGCCTGCGGCGCCGTCCCCGTGAAGTCGAACGTCGCCTCGTCGCCGCGGATCTCCACGCGCACGCGGATGGGCAACGGCTTGTCGTCCACGCCGTCGTCGTCGAGCCAGTCCTCGCCCGTCCACACGCCGTCGGGCAGCGCGCTGATCGCCGCGCGCATCGCCGCCTCGGACGCCGCGTGCAGCGCGTCGAAGCACGCGCGGAGCGTGTCGGCGCCGTAGCGCTCGACCAGCTCGCCGAGCCGGCGCGCCGCCACGTCGTCGGCCGCGAACTGCGCGAAGATGTCGCCGCGCCGCTCGTCGGGGGCTCGTATATTGGCCAGGATCAGGCCGATGTTTTCCTCATCTGGCCCGGCGGCCGAGAAGAGACGGATCGGCGAGATGCGCACGCCCTCTTGATAGGACTCGGTGGCCCACGGCACGTAGGAGCCGGGCACGGCGCCGCCGATGTCGGCCCAGTGCGCCAGGTTGATGGCGAAGGCGACGAGCCGCCCGCCGGCGAACACCGGCCGGATGGCCTTGACGTCGGGCAGATGGTTGCCGCCCACCTCCGGCAGGTTCAGGAACCAGACGTCGCCCTCGCGCAGGCGCTCGGCAGGCACGCGCTTGAGGAATTCCTTCACGGTGAACGCCATCACGCCCATGTGGATCGGGATGTCGCGCCCCTGGGCGACCAGCCGCCCTTCGGCATCGGTCAGCGCGGAGGACAGGTCGCCCGCCTCCTTGAGCAGCGGCGAGCGCGCCGAGCGCATGAGCACGACGCTCATCTCCTCGGCGATCGCATAGAGCGCGTTGCGCACGACCTCGAGCGTGACGGGGTGGACCGCGGGGCTCACGCGCCGGTCTCGATGAGCAGGTTGCCGAGCCGGTCGGCGGCGCAGCGCTGGCCGGGGTAGACGAGCGTGGTGGACCATTCGTCCTCGATGAGCGCGGGGCCGAGCACGACGCGGCCGGGTGCCAGCGCCGCGCGGTCGTAGCGCGGCAGCGCGACCTCGCCGAGGCCGGGGAAGTGCGCGCGCTGATCGCCGCTCAACACCGGCGTGCCGGCCGGCTCGAAATCCCACAGCTCGGCGGCGACGTCGGGCACCCGCGCGACGACGCGCAGGTTGACGCACTCCACGCTCTCGCCGGTGGCGTAGCCGTAGAGCCGGCGGTGGCGCGCCTCGAACTCGGCGCGCAGCGCCTCCGGCGTGTCGCGCCACGGGATCTCGATCTCGTAGTTCTGGCCGCTGTAGCGCAGGTCGGCGCTCCACTGCACGGCGATGCGGTCGAGCGCGATGCCCTCGTCGGTCAGCGGCGCCACGCACTGCTCCTGCAGCTCGCGCAGCCGCTGGTCCGCCGGCTTGGCGTCCCACGCCGACAGCAGCCCTCGATAGGTTCGCACGGCGTCGTAGCGCAGCGGCGAGACCAGGCAGCCGAGGGCCGAGAAGGCGCCCGAGTGCGCCGGCACCAGGACGCGCGCGATCCCGGCCGCGACGGCCAGCGCCCCGGCGTGAATGGGGCCGGCGCCGCCGTAGGCGATCAGCGTGAAGTCGCGCAGGTCGTAGCCGCGCTGCACGGAGACCAGGCGCAGCGCGCGCAGCATCGCAGCGTTGGCGACCTCGATGACGCCCGACGCCGTCTCGAGAAGCGACAGCCCGAGCCGCCGCGCCAGCGCCTCCAGCGCGGCGCGGGCGCGCTCGCGGTCCAGGCGGATGGCGCGGCCGTACACGCGCTCGGGATCGAGATAGCCGAGCAGGAGATTGGCGTCGGTGACCGTGGCCTCGGTGCCGCCGAGCCCGTAGCAGGCGGGCCCGGGCGCAGCGCCGGCGCTGCGCGGCCCGACGCGCAGCGCGCCGGCGGCGTCCACGTGAGCAATGGAGCCGCCGCCTGCGCCGATCGACTCCACGGCGGCCATCGGCAGCCGCACCGGGTAGCCGCCGAGCTTGCGCTGCGAGGAGGTCTCGGCGACGCCGTCGGCGATGAGGCAGACGTCGGTGGTGGTGCCGCCCATGTCGAAGGCGAGCGCGCGCTGAATACCGAGTGTCGTCGCGACGTGCGCGGCGGCGGCGACCCCGGCCGCAGGGCCGGACGACGCCAGCGCCAGCGGCCGTGCCCGCGCCGTCTCCACCGACATCATGCCGCCGGCGGAGTGCAGCAGGTGCAGCGTGGCGCCCGCGGCCGCAAGGCCGAGGCGCTCGGCCAGCTGGTCTATATAAGAGGAAGCCAGCGGCATCACGGCGGCGTTGAGCACGGTCGTGCAGGAGCGCTCGTACTCGCGGAACTCGGCGTTGATGTCGCTGGACACGCACACGTGGGCGAAGTGCCGCTCCAGATGCGCGCGCAGCGCGCGCTCGTGCTCGGGGTTGGCGTAGCTGTGCAGCAGGCAGACGGCCACGCTCTGCACGCCCTCGCGCGCCAGCGTCGCCACGAGCTCGGGGATCTCGTCGAGGGCGAGCGCCGTTTCGATCGCCCCGTCGGGACCGACGCGCTCGGTCACCTCGAGTCGCAGCCGCCGCGGCACGGGCGCCGGAGGCTTGGGCGCGGCCTTGAGGTCGTAGAGATGCAGGCGGCTCACGCGCGCGATCTCGAGCACGTCCCGGAAGCCACGCGTGGTGATCAGGCCGACGACGGCGCCGCGGCCCTCGACGATCGCGTTGGTGACGATGGTCGTGCCGTGCGCGACGGAGGCCAGCGGCGCGCTGCCGACCAGCGTCGTCAGCCCGTGCATCACCCCGAGGGCGGGGTTGGCCGGCGTCGTCGGGACCTTCCCGCTGGACAGCCGGCCCGACGGCGCACGCACGACGAAGTCCGTGAACGTCCCGCCGACGTCGATGCCGACGCTGCTGCCCGTCATGCGCGAGACGGTAACACGAGATCCGGGCGACGAGGTCGGCGGGTCCCGACCCTCTCCACACGGAGAGGGTCGGGGTGCGACCGTCAGCGGTGAGAGTTACACAGCGCCGCCACGGGAGTTCCCGGCTTGCCCTCCTGGTCCTGAGGCGTGACCTCGATCTTGAGCGCGCCGAAGTTGAGACTGACCTCCTCGAGGGGAAGCGTCTCACCCCCCGCGCTCCCGCCCGGGCGTACGCTCGAGACCAGGACGTCCGACATGGTGACCTTGTAGAACTCGACGGCAGTTCCGCCGGCCTTGCGCGCGGTGAAGGTGGCCTCGTTGAAGTGGTCGCCGTGGCACGCGGCCGCGAAGAGCAGCGGCGAGGACTTGTCCAGCCTCTTGACGATCGTGAAGTCCTGCACGTCGGCGCGCCCCGCCGCGCGCCCTCCCTGCTGCGAGGGCTGGATCACGCCCCAGCTGAAGCTCAGGACCTCGATCTCGTCCTTGTGCTTCAAGTCCGTGCTTTCGCCCTTGATGTTCCCGATCTTGATGAAGGCGTCGAACGCCATAGGTCAGTCCCCCTTTAGGCGGTCAGAGTGAGGATGAAATCCACGGCGCTGCGGCCTGTCGGCTCGGCGGACGTCGTGCGGGCTGTGTACGTGCCACGGGCGCCGGCGTACCGCTCGGTCCCTCCGAGGATTGCGTAGGTCCGCTCGCCGCCGACATTCAGCGCGCCGGCGCCCATTCCGAACACGGTGCCATCCTTCAGCGCGAGCGTCTGGAACTCGATCGTCGGCGCCGCCGCGATCGCGTGGCCGAATGGCGTCTCGGGGCAGAATCCGTTGGTGCAGAAGCGGCCAACGAGGACACCGTCGGGCGCGTCCAGCAAGTCGCCATACCCGACCAGGTGATCGCCGTCCGAGCGCCGGCCCAGCAGAGACGCCTGCGCCTGGGGCCGCCACCCGCGACCGTAAAACCTGAGCGAGGTGGGCCCCGGTGTGAGCGCCGCCTCGGGGCGCGACGGCGCGGCAACAGCCTGTCCTGGCGAGCGCCGCTCGGCGGCCACCAGGCCGAGCGCGCCCGCAATCATGAGCAGGCCTCGCCGCAAGAGGGTGCGTCTATTCGGTGATCCCGGACCGTTCATGTTTCCTCCTCCCTTCCTTCGGTTGTCCGTCCGAGCTTCGGATCGACGGGCAGCAGAAAGCCGAACGCGATGAGCCGCCGGACGACGCCGATGACGGTCGCCGCCAGCGCGTCCACGTCGACGCCGCCCAGTCGAGCCAGCTCCGTCACCACCTCGCGAAGCGGGCGACGCCCGTCGCATTGACGCAGGAGATGAAAGCCGTACGCGTCGACCGTGCCTCTGAATGCGAGCCCGCCCCGGAGCTCGACCTCCGCCTCCTCCACGACGTATTCGGTTCCCCGCGGCGCCAGCGTCTGCCGCAGCCGTTGACCCTCGGCGACAGAGAACGCCCGGTCGAGCAGCCGGGCGTCGTCGCCGAGGCCGCGCAGGTAATCCTCCACGCGGAAGATGTGCTGGATCTGCTCGCCGCAGGGCTCGGCCGGGTTACCGGGCAGGTCATCGGCGCGCACCCAGTTCTGCGCCGCCGTGCGCCGGCGGAGAATGACCCCGCCCATGCCGACCGCCGCCACGCCGATCTCCCGGAAATAGCGCTGCCAGCGCGCGAGCGCGTCGGCGTATGCTGCGCCGTCGGGACCGCGGTTCCAGACGGCGGCGTAGGTGAGGGGATCCTGCGTCGCTCCGCGGAGCAGCCACGCGTCGCACCCCGAGCCTTCCACCCACCGCCGCAGGGGGGCCGACCATTCCTCTCCGGCCCGGAGCGTCCAGTTGCACAGGATCGTCGCGAACCCACCCTCTTCCAGATGCGCGGGCGCCCGGCGCACGACGTCCTCACAGAGAGCGTCGCCGCGGCGGCCGCTGTCGCGAAACGTGTAGCGGGACTCCGGGGAGATGACGTAGGGCGGATTGCACACGATGAGGTCGAAGCGCAGTCCCGCCACCGGCTCGAAGAGGTCGCCCTGCCGGCCCTCGACGTTGCGCAGCCCGTTGAGCTGCGCGTTGAATCGCGTGAAGTCGAGGGCCCGGGGATTTTTGTCCACCGCGATCACGTGCTCGCTGTGGCGCGCCGCGAACAGGGCCTGGATGCCGCCGCCGCAGCCGAGGTCGAGCGCCGAGCGGACGCGACGCCGCACGGTGAGGCTCTCCAGCGTCACCGCGGCGGTGTTCACACCCAGGACATGGTCCCGGCTCGGATCCGGGGCCTCGGTGTCGTACCGATCGTGAGCGAGCAGGACGTCGCTCCGGGCCGACAGCCCCACCGCGGCGCGGACTCGGTGCCCGCTTCGCTCGACGACACCGAGCGCGACGAGCTCATCCGGTTCGAGCGGCGCGACGGCGGCCCGTAGCTCGGCTTCGTCAACCCAGAGGAAGAGCCCGAAGACTTTGATGAGCGTGTTGAGGGGCGTCGCGGCGGTCAGGCGCTCCAGGTAGAGCGGAAGATCCGCCCGACGATAGGAGGGGCCCAGCTCGGCGCCGAGCGCGGCGCGCGCGGCCGGGCCGGTGTAGCCGACGGCGTCGAAGATCTGCCGCAGGCAGGCGAGGCGCTCGCCCGCCCCGGGGTCCAGCAGCCCCCCGGCGACAGCTGTCGGCAGCCTCGTTCCCGTCTCCACGCGGCGACGAACATAGACGAAATCGAGCGTCATGACAATGGCGCGGATCGTCGGCGACACGGCTAAGATGCTGGCCGGTGGGTGAGATGCCTCTGCTCTTTCGCATCGTGCGGATCCGGCCGCGGCTGTTCATCTCGCTGGGCATCGGCGCGCTCGTCAGCGTGGTCCTGACGGTCTTCACGGATTGGCGAACGGCGACCCGGCTGCTGGTGGGCTGGGACATCTACGTGGGGCTCTACCTGGCGCTGGTCGCCCACCTGATGTCGGGTGCCGAGATCGAGCGGATCCGCGCCCGCGCCGCCGTGGAAGACGAGGGACAGTTCGCCATCCTGATGCTCACGGTGGTCGCGGCGCTGGCCAGCCTGGGCGCCATCTTCTCCGAGCTCGGCATCGGCACCGGCCGCCGGCCGGCCCACGTCGTGCTGGCGGCGCTCACGATCTTGCTGTCGTGGGCGTTCATCCACACGATCTTCGCGCTGCACTACGCCCACGAGTTCTACGACGAGGACATCGGCGGTGGCCTGGCATTCCCGGGCGGCGAGACGGAGCCGGACTACTGGGACTTCGTCTACTTCTCCTTCGTCATCGGCATGACGTCGCAGGTGTCCGACGTGGGCGTCACGCACAAGGAGATCCGCCGCACCGTCGCCGCCCACGGCGTCGTGTCCTTCGTCTTCAACGCCGCGCTGCTCGCGCTCACGGTCAACATCGCCGCGAGCGCGATCTAGCACCGGGCCGCTCGCTTGACACCTCGCCGACCCGGCTGATAATCCCGTGTCATGAAAACTCTCGATCCCGTCTGGGCCGGCGTCGCCGAGCTGTCGCGCGCGTTCGAGACCCGCGCCCTGTCACCGGTGGACGTGGTGGACGCGCTGCTCGCGCGCATCGCGCGCCGCGATCCGGCGCTCCATGCCTATATCGCTATATACGAATCCGAGGCGCGCCTGGCCGCCGAGGCCGCCGACCGGGCCATCAAGAGCGGCCACCGCGTCGGCCCGCTGCACGGCGTTCCCATCGGCCTGAAAGATCTGATCGATCTCCGGGGTCGCGTCACCACCGGCGGCTCGAAGGTGTGGATCAACCGCGTGTCGCCGACGACGGCCACCCTGGCCGAGCGGCTCATCGGCGCCGGCATGATCGTGCTCGGCAAGACCCACACCGTGGAGTTCGCGATGGGCTCCTTCGGCACCAACACGCACCTCGGCACGCCGTGGAACCCGTGGGATCTGACGGTGCACCGCACGCCCGGTGGCTCGTCCAGCGGCTCGGCCGTCGCGGTCGCCGCTGGCCTGGCGCCCGTCGCCATCGGCACCGACACGGGTGGCTCGGTACGCCTGCCCGCCGCGTGGTGCGGCGTCGTCGGCCTCAAGGTGACGGCCGGGCGGATCAGCACGTATGGCGTCCTGCCGCTGTCGTTCACGCTCGACACGCCGGGCCCCATCGCGCGCTCGGTCGAGGACGCCGCCCTGATCTTCCGCGTGCTCAGCGGTCCCGACCCGCGCGACCTGCCGACGCTGGCGTGGGCGCCCGCCGATCCGCTGCCCACGCTGCGCCGCGGCGTCGCCGGGCTTCGTCTGGCGACGCTGCCGGACGACGAACGCGTCGGCGTGGATGCCGAGGTGCTCGCCGCCTACGACGCGTCGGTGAAGAAGCTGGCGAGCCTCGGTGCCGAGATCGTCCGCGTCGCGCTGCCCAACCGCTTCGCCGATTACGCCGCCGGCACCGGCCGCATCATCGGCGCCGAGGGGTATCGCTTCGTCGGCCACCTCGTGGACGACATGAGCCTGCCCGTCGACCCGCACATCCGCCCGCGCATCCAGGTGGGCCGCGGCATGTCCGCGCGCGACTATCTGATGGCGCTGGCCGAGCGCGAGGAGCACCGCCGCGCGTTCGTGACCGCGCTGGCCAACGTGGACGCGCTCCTGACGCCGACCGCGCAGACGGCGGCGATCCCCATCGCCAAGGTCGATCAGTCGGGCACGGCGGCGTTCTTCACGCGCGCGGGCAATTACCTCGGTCTGTGCGGCCTCGCGCTGCCGAACGGCTTCACCGTCGACGGCCTGCCGACGTCGCTCCAGATCCTGTGCCACGCGGGGCAGGAGGCGACCGCGCTCCGCATCGGCTGGGCCTACGAGCAGGCGAGCGAGTGGAAGGAGCGGCGGCCGCCGGACGCGGCGACATAAGCAGCCGCCAACGGTTGGATGATCGTCGACCGGGTGCCGGGTGCCGCTGTGGCTCAAAGCTTTCCGATGCCCGGCGCCATGAGCCGAGAACGCACGGTTTTTCGCGCTGTTCCCGGTATGGCACCTTGGTTGCTCTGACCAAGGTCGTATGAGCGTGAGGACAGCATCTCGGGCCCCGGGCGGCGCGGTCGCGATCGCCGGCGTCGACGCCTCCTACTGTCGTCGCTTGCTCCAGAGCCTTCGCGCCGACAACGGCTCGCGGCCGATCTCGACGCTTGCGGCCGGTGACGATCTGCCGAAGCAGATCGCGGCCTCGGTGCCGTCGGTCATCCTCTTCGATCTCGGGCCGAGCCCGGATGCGAAGGGCCTGGCGATCGTCTCGGCGCTGAGCCGTCTGGCGAAGACGATCGTGCTGGCCGGCACGGACGACGACGCCCTCGCCGTCCAGGCGCTGAAGGCCGGCGCCGCCGGGTTCTGTCCGCGCGACACGTCCACGGACCTCCTGCGACGAGCCGTCCAGCTCGTCGAGGCGGGCGAGATCTGGGTCGGCCGGCGCGTCATGGTCCGTCTCATCGAGGAGCTCGCGCTGCGCACGGCCGCGATGCCCGCCGTCACCGGCGGCGAGGAGCTCACGCCGCGCGAGCGCGAGCTGGTCGGCTTCGTGGCCGCCGGAGCCAGCAACAAGGACATCGCGCGACGGCTGTCCATCTCGGTCAGCACCGTCAAGACGCACCTGACCAGCATCTTCGGCAAGCTCGGTCTCTCCACGCGGCTCGAGCTGGCCGTCGCCATCGGCCGCGCCACCGCGCTTCGGACGAAGGTCGGATAGACCCAGGTCCGATTGTTCGCGTCGGTCGTCTCGTGGCATGAAGCTATGCCGTGACTCGAGCCGACACCCCGAAAACCAGCGAAGCCAATCTGTCAATCGTCGTCGTTGCAGACGCGGCGTTGCGTTTGCGATGCCAGACGATTCTCGCCGAGCAGCGCATGGCCAGCCGGGGTACGTCGCTCGCCGGAGCACACCGGGTGCTTCGCCGCTATCGACCGCGCGTGCTGCTGCTCGATGCCGCGCGCTCCCCGCGTCGGGCGTTCGGGGCACTGCCGGCGCTGAAGCGCCTCAGCCCTGACACGGGCGTCGTCCTGCTCGGCCGCCGGCGCGCATCGACCACGCTGCTTCTGCAAGCCGTGCGTCGGGGCGCGTGGGGGCACCTGGCCGAACGTGACCTGTCGCGAGATCTCCCCAAGGCCGTGCGCATGGTGGCCGCCAGACAGTCCTGGCTGCCGCGCCGACTGAGCGCCGCGATCGTCGCGGAGCTCATCGAGCGCGGCCACGCCGAGAAAAGGAACTGACAATGGTGCTCGGGCGACGCGTGTTCGTGGTGCTGCTCTACGTGGCCATCGGCGTGCTCTACGAAGGCCTCGTCTGGTCCGGCTGGGGCACGCTGATGCCGCGCTTTCCCACGCCCTACGCGGTGCCGATCTTCGACGTGCCGTTCGCACTGGTGGCCGTTGGCATCGGTTATCTGTGTCTCGAGCGTCACCGTCTGCGCCAGGACGCCCGGTCCGCCGGCATGGGCACCACGTTGTGGCTGACCGCGCTGCTCGCGCTGTCGCACGTCCTCGCCCAGCCCGACTATCCGGCGAACCCCGGGGTCAACGCGGGCATCGCGCCGTACTTCTTCTTCCTCAGCTACTTCGCGGGCCTGGCCGGCATCGGCCTCGCCGCGCACTGCGGTGAGCGCGGCTTTCCGCTGACGGGCCGCGGCCGGCTCGCCATCGGCGCCGCGGTGGTCGTTCTCAGCGGCGTGCTCATGACCGCGGTGTTGCACGTGCGGCCGCTGCTGCCGCCCGTGGCCGGCGGGCGCTTCACGCCGTTCGGTCTGGGCGCCGGCTATTTCGTGCTCGCCACCGCCGGCGTGTGGGCGCTGTGGGGCGGACTGCGCCGTTACGCCGCGCGCGATGCCTTCGGCGGGTACTTCCTGCTCGCCGCGTTCATCTGGATCCTCGGCCTGCTCGGCTTCCTGCTCCATCCGTTCCGCTACAGCATTCCGTGGTATCTCGCCGGGTTCGCGCGGCCGCTCGGCGTCGGCGTCATCTTCGTGGGCCTGCTGCGCGAGCAGGTCTGGCTCTACCGCGAAGCCCGGGCGCGCCAGCGTGATCTCGACGCGCTGCATCGCGGCGGACAGGCGCTGGTCCGCAGCCTCGACCTCCGCGAGATCGCCGACACGATCGCGACGAAGGCGCTGGAGATCTCCGGGGCCGACGGCGCGATCCTCTTCCGCTACGACGCGCATGGCCGCGTGCTGATCGCGATGAGCCGCGCCGGCGCCATCAGCGACACGCTGGTGTCGGGGCTGGCGCTGCCGCTGGGGCAGGGCGCCTCGGGCGTCTCGGTCGCCCAGCGGCGCGCCGTCTTCACCTCGCTGCTCGACGACGATCCGGCCGTGCCCTTTCCCCGCGAGGTCGTGACCCGGATGCGCGGCGAAGGCCTCCGCTCGGTCCTGGCCATCCCGCTCACGGGCCAGACCGGCGAGGTGTACGGCGCGCTGTCCGTCTTCTATCTCCGGCAGCGCGACTTCACGCCAGGCGACGTCGAGCTGCTCTCGGCGTTCGGCACCCAGGCGTCGGCCGCGATCGAGAACGGACGCTCGTTCGACGCGCTGGCGCGGCGGGCGCGCCACGACGAGAGCTTGCACGACTTCGCGCAGCATCTGCTGCAGCTCACCGACGAGGACGCGATCCGCGATGAGACGATGCGCCTGACGCGCGATGCGCTCGGCGCCGATCTCGTCGGCCTGTTCCTGTTCGACGTCGCGGGCGGCTGCCTGCGGCTCGAAGCGGGCGTGGGCTGGCACCCGGGCAACATCGGCGCGCTGACGATCCTGGCCTCGACCGATTCCTTCGCGGGCTACACGTTTCTGAAGAAGACGCTCGTGCAGGTCGACGACCTGGCCGCCGAGCGCCGCTTCGGCATCCCCGCGCATCTCACGGCTCACGGCATCCACGCCGGCGTGGCCGTGCCGCTCGGCGTTCGCGATCAGCCGGTCGGCGTGCTGGCCGTCTACTATCGCTCTCCGCGCCGCCTGAGCGACGAGGAGGGCCGCGTCCTCGGCAGCATCGCGCACCAGACGGCGCTGGCGCTCGAGAAGGCCCGCCTCTATGCCGAGCTGCAGGCGCGGCTGCGCGAGCTGCAGCAGACGCAGGACCAGCTCATCCAGGCCGACAAGCTGAAGGCGCTCGGCACGCTCCTGTCCGGGGTCGCCCACGAGCTGAACAACCCGCTGTCGACGATCCTGATGTCGGCCCAGCTGCTCCGCACCAACGAGGTGCTCCCCGGCGCGGTGCGGGAGCGCGCCGGCGCCATCGAGAGCGAGTGCCACCGCGCCTCGCGCATCATCCGGGAGCTGCTGGCGTTCGCGCGGCGACGGGCGCCGGAGCGGCGCCGCGTCGACGTCAACGAGGTCGTCCGCGACACGCTGCAGCTGCACGGTCCCGACCTCGCGCTCAAGCGCGTGCGGGTCGTCAGCGAGCTCGGGGCGACGCTGCCGAAGATCTCGGCGGACCCGTACCAGCTCCAGCAGGTGCTCCTCAACCTGTTCACGAATGCGGCTCACGCGCTCAGCGCGAGCGGGCGCGACGGCGTGCTGAGCGTGCGCACGGCGGACAGCGAGCACGGCGTCACGATCGTGGTCGAGGACAACGGCCCCGGCATCCCGACCGAGCACCTCCGTCGGGTCTTCGACCCCTTCTTCACCACCAAGCCGGTGGGCGAAGGCACCGGGCTCGGGCTCAGCCTCTGTATCGGCATCATCGAGGCCCACGACGGGCGCATGACGGTCGAGAACGTCCCGGCCTCGGGCGCGCGCTTCACCATCCAGCTTCCGATCGGACAGCACGTCGAGGCGATCGAGGACGCGCCGGCCGGCGGCAGCCCGGCGCGCGCCGCCGAGATCCTGGTCATCGAAGACGAGGCTGCTCTGCGCGCGGTCTTCGTCGAGGTCCTCACCCTGCACGGACACCGAACGATGGCGGCCGCGACCGGTCGCGCCGCCATCGAGTCGCTCGCGCGCGAGACGTACGACGTCGTGATCCTCGACCTCAGGCTCCCCGACGTCGACGGCAAGGCGGTCTGGGAGTGGATCACGCGTCACCGGCCGGTGCTGGCCGACCGCGTGGTCTTCATGACCGGCGACACGCTGAGCCCGGGCTCGCACCGTTTTCTGGAGGCGGCCGGGCGGCCGATCCTGCCGAAGCCCGTCGCGATGGAAGAGCTCAATCGCATGGTCGACACGGTGCTCGAGTCACACGCCGGCGAGATCGCCGGGTTCCCGCGGTAAGACGCACGGCACAACAGCCGCACAAGGAGACGACATGAGGCTCACCAGACGCTCGGCGACACTCGCTTCAGCCATCATCGGGATGACGCTCAGCGTGTCCAACGGCCAGACGGATCTGCGGTTCTCCGTGACAAACCTGCGGCCGAACACGATCTACACGATCTGGACGATCTTCTATCCGCTGCAGTGGCCCATGTACTTCGCGTCCGGCAGCGTCCGGCCCGCGCTCGATCCGAACTATCCGACCGGACCGGCCGGGTACTATGTCGACGGCGGCGTCGTCGCGCCGACGGCGTCATTGTCCGCGGAGTTCACGAACGGCATGGGACTGGACCCTGGCGTGACCTTCGTGACCGACAGCTGGGGCAACGGCTCGGCTCATCTGACGCTCGACTACAACATCCTCGGCAACACGTACGATGACGGCCCGCCCGTCGGCAACAAGTCGCTGGTGACCCAGTGTGTGGTCGACAGCCCAGGCCCCCAGCCCGGCCCGTGCCCCTCGACGAGCAACGTCATGCGGGTGACGACGACGTGGCTCCGGAAGTACATCGCGCAGGTGCCTGCGGCCGACCGCGCCGCCCAGTGCGCCAACTATAATGCCTCCGATCCCGGTGCCATCTACTGGCAGTGCGTCGAGCCGTCCACGGTGGATCCCAATACGGGCGCCGGCTGGCCGCGCGTGTGGCGGTTCCCGTTCGATCACTTTCGCCTGGCCGCCCACCCCGATGGACTGACGCACGGGTTCATCGGCGGCAACGACACCGAGCACGTGATCGACATGGTGGGCCGACGCTGCAAGCTCACGAACACCTGCCCATAGTCGACCGCTGAAGTCCCCGGGCATCCCGGCTCGAGCCGGGATGCCCGGCTCTCGAGTCAGTACACGACGAAATTCAGGAGAGCCAAGATCACATGAACAGCTCCAGACGAGCGCTCGAAGCGCGCCAACTCGGGCTCCGGCATCTGCTGGGCGGTGGCGTTCTTCTTCTGGCCGTCGTCCCGGGTTACCTGGCGTCTCACCTGCGGGGAGCGAACGACGGAGGCCACGTCGCCGCCGACGCCTCCGCCCCGGCCATCCGATCGCATATCAAGGAGGCGGCAAACCGATATGCCGTGTCCGAGGACCTGGTCATCGCCGTCATCGAAGTCGAATCGCGCTTCGACGCGCGCGCCGTCTCCCACCGCGGTGCCCGGGGTCTCATGCAGCTCATGCCGGCGACGGCGGCATCGCTCGGTGTGCGTGATGCCTTCGATCCCCGCGACAACATCCACGGGGGCGTCCGGCACCTTCGCTGGCTGATGGACCGCTTCGACCACGACGTGCCGACCGTCCTCGCCGCCTACAACGCCGGCGAGAAAGCGGTGCTGAAAAATCAGCGGGTGCCGCGAGAAACGCGCGAGTACGTGAAGCAGGTCATGCGGCGGATGAACCGCTCTCAGGCGAAGAGCTGATGAGACCAAGGTCCAATAACGCCGGCCGCACGCCACCGAGTAGATTCGAGCCGTAGCTCATCCTCTGTTTCAATGAGGTCGGCCATGCTCAAAGGTTTGCTCTCTCGCGTGCCGTTTTTTCGCCAGCGTCCGTCGGCCCTGTCTCATCGCAACGACCAGCTCAAGGCAGACTCTGCCGAGCGGCGGGAGCGCTGGAATGAAGTGATTGCCGAGCACCAGAAGCCGCTCGGGCCGCAACCGGCCGCGTCGACGCCGCCGACCGGCCCATGAAGGCGACGACATCGCTCAGGGCCTGACGACGGCGTCGTGGATGGCGTTGCAGAGCGCGCGGACATCCGTCGAGCGCAGCAGCCGAACGTTGAACGCCTTGAGCCACTCGGGGCGCCGGCGCGGATCGCTTTCCCACAAGGTCAGGGCAACGACGGCAGCGCCGTAGTCGTTGGCCCACGTGAGGAACCTCACATCGAGGTCCCGCGTGAGGCTGTCGACGATGATCGCATCAACGTGGCGTCCCTCACGTTGCCGCATGAGCTGGCGGCACGAGGTGGCCGCGGTCACCGTGTCGGCGCCGCAGATGCGCAAGGTGGTCTGCAGCAGCTCCACGAGGTCGGGCACCTCGCTGACGACGGAGACCTCGACGCCTTCGAGCGGTCGAGTCTGCAACAAGCTCATGCATCTGAGTGAGTGCAACGCGGGCGCCATCCCGCCCCGTGTCGGTGGGGTGATGGTGGGCTGGTCAGACCTACGATTGACAATCCGAAAGCGGCGGGCACAATCGAGTGCACCCGGAAGCGGATATGCGTTACCGACGCCTGACGTACAGCTCTGCGAGCCTGCGCATCAGCGGCCAGCCGTGGCCCTTCGGCGGAGCGTGGGAGCACGAGAGCCTGCGCCTGCTGCTGCAGGCCCGGTGGCGCCCCGCCGCTGACATGTCCGAAACACGCACGACGATCGAGGTCACCGTGGATCTCGCCGGCGTCGACGAGGACCACTTCGAGGTCCAGCTGTTCGACAATGCGCTGGTCGTCGAGGGGCGCCGGATATTGCCGTCGTGTGGTGAGGGCGCGGTGTACCACGCGGCCGGCATCCCGCAGGGCCTGTTTCGCCTCGAGCTGCCGTTGCCCGCGCGCGTCGACCCCGAGCGCGTCGACGCGCGCTACGAGCGTGGCCTCCTGCTGGTCACGCTCCCGAAGAGAACGTAACCCGGTCAATGTCCACCCACTCGGGCGGAAGTCCGACAGAATTCACGATCCCCGACGCGCTGCCCGTCCTGCCGCTCCCGGACGCCGTGGTCTTCCCGCTGACGGCCGTGCCGCTCTTCGTGCAGAGCCGCGGCGCCATCCGGATCATCGACGACGTCATGCGCGGCAACCGCCTGCTGGTGTTCGTGGCCCAGCACAACGAAAAGATGGACGGCGTCACCCCCGAGGACGTGCATCGCGTTGGCACCGTGGGGACGATCCACCAGATGGCGCGGACGCCCGACGGCAGCGTGCGCGTGATGGTGCAGGGGATCGAGCGCGTCCGGCTGCTCGACTTCGTCGCCAAGGACCCGTACCTGGTCGCGCGGATCGAGCGCGCCCCCGAGCAGGCGGCGGCCGGCCCGGAGCTGGACGGGCTGCGCCGCGCCGTCGTCGATCTCTTCCGCCGCCTCGTGCAGCTGTCCGATGAGCTGCCCGACGAGCTGGCCGTCGCGGCCGAAAACCTCGCCGATCCGCGCCAGGTGGTGTACTTCGTCGCGTCGCTCGTCGTCCGCCCGGACACGGCGTCGCGGCAGGCACTGCTGGAGATGGATTCCGTGGCCGAGAAGCTGCGCCGGCTGGTCGACGTGCTGCAGAACGAGCTCGCCGTGCGCGAGATCGGACGGAAGATCACGAGCGACACGGAGCAGCGGCTCTCCAAGAAGCAGCGCGAGTTCATCCTGCGCGAGCAGGCCAAGACCATCCAGAAGGAGCTCGGCGAGGACGGCGGCGACGACAGCGAGGTGACCGACCTGCGGCGCCGCCTCGAGGAGGCGGGCCTGCCCGACGAGGCGCGGCGCGAGGCCGAGCGCGAGCTGAAGCGGCTGACGGGCATGCAGCCCGGCTCGCCGGAGCGCGGCATGGTCATCACCTATCTGGAATGGATGGTGAGCCTGCCGTGGAACAAGGCCGACGGCGGCACCATCGACATCCGCCGCGCGCGCGAGGTGCTGGACGAGGACCACTTCGATCTCGACAAGATCAAGGACCGCATCCTGGAATACCTCGCCGTGCGCAAGCTCCGCCAGGAGCGCGGCGGCGGCACCGAGCCGCCGCGCGTGACGGGCGACAGCCCGGCGCGCGAGCCGATCCTGTGCTTCGTGGGGCCGCCGGGCGTGGGCAAGACCAGCCTGGGCCAGAGTATCGCGCGCGCGCTGGGCCGGAAGTTCGTGCGCATGTCGCTGGGCGGCGTGCGCGACGAGGCGGAGATCCGCGGCCATCGCCGCACCTACATCGGCTCGCTCCCCGGGCGCATCATCCAGGGGCTGCGGCGCGCCGAGAAGAAGGATCCCGTGTTCATGCTCGACGAGATCGACAAGATCGGGGCCGACTGGCGCGGCGATCCGTCCTCGGCGCTGCTCGAGGTCCTGGACCCGGCGCAGAACCACACCTTCGTCGACAACTATCTCGGCGTGCCGTTCGACCTGTCGCAGGTGCTCTTCATCGCCACCGGCAACGCGCTCGACACCATCCCGGGGCCGCTGCGCGACCGGATGGAAGTGTTGATGCTCTCCGGCTACACGGACGAAGAGAAGGTCGGCATCGCCTCGCAGTACCTGGTCCCCAAGCAGCTCGCCGCCAACGGCCTCGTCACGGGCGAGCTGGTCTTCGAGCCGGACGCCATTCGATTGATCGTGCGGCGCTACACCCGCGAGGCGGGCGTGCGGAACCTGGATCGCGAGATCGCCGCCGTCGCGCGCAAGGTTGCCCGCCGTCTCGCGGAGGGCGAGCGCGGTCCGTTCCACGTGACGGCGGCGAACGTGGGCGAGTACCTCGGCCGCCCGCGGTTCTTCGACGAGGTCGTCGAGCGCACGTCGCGCCCGGGCGTGGCCACCGGGCTCGCCTGGACGCCGGTCGGCGGCGACGTCCTGTTCGTCGAGGTCACGATGATGCCGAGCAGCGAGGAGCGCCTGGTCCTCACCGGCATGCTCGGCGACGTCATGCGCGAGAGCGCCCAGGCCGCCGTGTCGTACGTGTGGTCCAACGCCGAGGCCTTCGACATCGACCCCAAGATGTTCGAGGGCAAGACCATCCACGTGCACGTGCCCGCCGGCGCCATCCCCAAGGACGGCCCGTCCGCCGGCGTCACCATGGTCACTGCGCTCGCGTCCTACGCCACGCGGCGCCCCGTCCGCAGCGACGTCGCCATGACCGGCGAGATCACCCTGCGCGGCAAGGTCCTGCCCGTCGGCGGCATCAAGGAAAAGGTGCTCGCCGCCCACCGCGTCGGCATCCGCACGCTGATCCTGCCGCGCCACAACGAGCGCGATCTCGAGGACGTGCCCGCGGAGGTGCGCGCGGCGCTGCGCTTCGTGTTCGTGGACGACGCGGGGGAGGTGGTGCGGCAGGCGCTGACGCCGGTGGAGGCGGGCGCGGAGGTGCGCTGAGCGAAGGGTGCGGCGCGGACGGTGTTACGTCTCGTTGGTTTCGACGGGACGCAGCCCCGACCGACACTCGCGCTCGGTGCCGGGGACCGAGTGCTGCGTGTACAACGGGACGTTGTACGGCCAGTAGGTGACGGTCACGGTCCTGCTGCAGGTTGGGCACACGGCATCGTGAAGCTTGCTCATCGTCGGAGCCTACCCTATTTTCGGGTCGGGGTGGGGTCTTAAAACGAGCGCGGCCCGGCCGCGAGGCGGGTGCCTCGCGGCCGAGCGGCGAGCCGCCGTGGTCTAGTCGTCGTCCTCGTTGTCCAATCGGTCGTGGCGGTCGAAGAGATCGCGCGGGACGCGGCAGACGAAGTTCGACGCCTCGTCCGGGCTGCCGGATCCCCTGAACGTCGCCTCCTTGGGGTACGCGCACAGCGGGCGGGTACGGTCGACCGTTCCCGTCGCCGTGCGGTGGGTGGCGACGATCTGCTCGGGCGCGATCCCGTGCTCCACCCAGCTCTCGAGCGCGCTGAGCGCGTCCAGGGTGTTGGGGCCGGGGCCTCCGCCACAGTGATGCATGCCCGGCGCAAGGAACAGGCGGAAGAACTCGTCGAGCCGGTTGCCATGCTTCGTCTTGTCGGCGGCCTCCTCGAGGTAGGCGATGGACCGGAACGCGGTCAGGGCCGCGTCGGCCCAGCCGTGCCACATGATCAGCTTGCCGCCGGCCGCGCTGAAGTCCGAGAGATCGGCGTTCGTCGCGTTCAGGAACTTGCCCGTGGGCCGCGCGGCGCTGATATCGCTGTCGAGGTTCGACGTCAGAAAGTTGAAGCTCGGATCGAAGACGAAGTACCTCAGATACCCGTCCGCGAACAGGAACTGCAGCGGCGGGATCGCGCCGTTACCGGTGATCCACAGCGGCCAGCCGGTCGCGGCGCCGTCCTCGTGCCCCTGCGGCCACCCGAAGTAGAGCGGCCGGCCGGACGAGCTGGTGGCGCCGTGATAGATGCGCTTCGCCGTCTCCACCTGACCGGCCGTCAGGCAGGTCGGCGCGTCACCGGCGGTGCACTGCAGGGTCTTCGCATCGAACTGGCAGCGACGCGGATCGCTGATGAGGTTGTCCTTCAGACCGTCCTTCGCGTCGCACGCCGTGAGCACCGCCCCCGCGAGGAGCGCCACCTTGTCGACGGAGAGCGGCGCCGCGTTGACCGCCTGCTCGTTCCAGACGAAGCCGCTCATCGTTCCCACCCAGTCGAGGGCGGGAGCGCCGGCGATGATGCCATCGAAGTCGGTCGGGTACCGTTCGGCCTCCTGCATGGCCTGACGCCCGCCGTTGGAGCAGCCTTCGAAGTACGCCAGCCGCTCGTGGCGGTTGTAGAACGCCTTGACGATCTTCTTGCCGGCCACCGTCACCACGTGCACCGCGCGGTGACCGAAGTTGACCTGACGCTCGAGGTTGTTGAGCGCCCACGAGCCGTCGAGGGCCGCTCCGAACGCTCCGCCGCCGACGTGACCCGTGTCGGTGCCGATGACGGCATACCCGCGGGCGAGCGCGCCCGGTGAGCGTGGAATGCTTCCGACGAAGCCGCCGCCGCCGGCGTGATAGAACTTGCCGTTCCACGTCGTCGTCGGCAGCCGCAGCTCGAAGCCGATCTCCGTGTCGACGTGGCCGACGACGAGGCAATGCTCGGGTGCGGTCCCGGCCGCCGCGACGATCGTGGCCGAGGTGATGGTGGTATCCGCGATCGCAGCATGGGTGAGCGCGGCGCACGGCACGCCGGCGGCGTGGGCCGACACCGGGGCCAGCGCAAGCGCGGTGACGAACGTGAGGGAGACGAGGAGCAGGATCGAGCGGCGTGTCATGGAGCACCTCTTCGGAGCGAGTGAACAGCAGTGTTCCACCCAGTGAACGGTGACCGCGAAGGCGCTGATGCTAGGCGGCGCGTGATTCCGGTGTCAAGGGTTTATGTTTACGCGAGGGAGGGCGTCATGCTGAACCGCAGACGGTTCCTGAAGCTGGCCGGTATCACTGCACTCGCCACGGCAGCACCCAGGATTCCCTTGGCCTTCGGCGGTGACGAGGCCGAGCACGGAGGCCTGCTGCACCTGACGGCGACGGAGGCGGTGCGCCACATCTCCGAGGGCTCGCTGTCGGCGGAGACCTACGCGCGTGCGCTGCTGGCTCAGGCCGAGCGGCTGAACTTCCTGGACACGATCATCAGCATCGATCCCGATGCCGTGCTCGAGGCCGCGCACCAGGTCGACATGGCACGGCGACGAGGGCGGAGGCTCGGCCCGCTCGCTGGCCTTCCGTTGCTGGTCAAGGACAACATCGACACGAAAGCCCTCCCCACGACTGCCGGGACGCCGGGTCTGCTCTCGAACCGTCCGACAGCGGACGCGCCGGTGCTGAACCCCCTGTTCCAGGCGGGCGCGCTGCTGTTCGCCAAGGCCAACATGCACGAGCTGGCGTTCGGGATCACGAGCCACAATTACCACTTCGGCGCCGTGCACAATCCGTACGACGCGACGCTGATTCCGGGCGGCAGCAGCGGCGGGACCGGCGCGGGGATCGCCGCGCGACTGTGCCCGGCCGGCGTGGGCACGGACACGGGCGGATCGGTCCGCATCCCGGCCGCGCTCTGCGGCGTGGTCGGCCTGCGACCGACCAAGGGGCGCTACTCGATCACGCGGATCGTCCCGATCAGCCACACGCGAGACACGCCGGGGCCGATGGGCCGCACCGTGGCCGACGTCGCGCTTCTCGATGCCGTCGAGACGGGGACGACGCCCGCGCGCCCGACGAGGCTCCGTGGGCTGCGACTCGGCGTCCCCCGGGATCCGTTCTGGCAAGATCTCGACCCGGAGTTGGCGGCCGTGATGGACGACGCGCTGCACCGTTTGCGCGCGCTGGGCGTGGTGCTCGTCGAGGTCGACGTTCCCGGAATCACGACGCTGGACCAGCAGGCGGGCTTCCCGATCGCGCTGTACGAGGCCAACATCGATATCCCCGCGTACCTCGCCGCCGAGGGCAACGGGATCACCTTCGACGACATCCAGCGGCAGATCGCCAGTCCGGACGTCGCCGGGGCGATCGCCGCCGCCCGTGGCGGAGCGATCCCCCAGCCGGTCTACGAGCACGCGCTCAACGTGGTGCGCCCGGAGCTGCAGGCTCTCTACGCGAGCTACTTCGCGGACAACGGCGTGACCGCGATGGTGTTCCCGACGACCGTGCTGCCGGCCAGACCGATCGGCCAGGACCAGACCGTCGAGCTGAACGGGCGCCAGGTCGATACCTTCACGACGTTCATTCGCAACACCGATGCCGACGCGGTCGCCGGCATTCCGGGCCTCTCGATGCCCGCGGGGCGCACGCGCTCCGGCTTGCCGGTGGGCATGGAGCTCGATGGCCCGATGGGCAGCGATCGTCTCCTCCTCAGCATCGGGCTTGCGCTCGAGGAGTCGGCCTTTCGCCCGCTGCAGGCGCCGAAGCTGGCGGGCTAGCCGAGAACGTCGGCGACGGCGAGCGGCGTGTCCGGAAACGCGAGTGGCAACGGCGTCCCGCCGCGGGTGACGCGGTCGGTGTGGTGAAACCGTCCGGCCTGAGGCTCCCGATAGATCTCGACCGCGTCGCCTTCGAGATCGACGATCCAGTAGTCCCGCACGCCCGCCTCGGCGTAGAGCGGTCCCTTCACGTGGCGGTCGTAACGAAGTGACGTGTTCGCGACCTCGATGAGCAGCGCGACGTCCTCGGCCCCGGGCAGGGCGTGGCGATAGAAATCGTCGCGCCAGCCGAGCAGGATGATGTCCGGCTCCGGCTCGGAGTCCGGGAGGATGACGAGCGGATTCTGCGGCCACAGGAGCGCGCGGCCGTGCAAGCGGCCCATCAGCAGGTGGTTCAGTCGTGCGACGCACGACGCGTGATCGGGGCCGATGGCGGTCATCTGGACGATCTCCCCGCGGATGAGCTCGACGCGGTCTCCTCTATTGAGGATTCCGACTTGTGTCATCCGGTGGTACTCGTCCAGCGTGAATCGTCGCCTGGTCAGCTCGACGTCGACCGCCATGCCGTCATAGTACGCGCGCCCGTCGTGCGCTCGTCAATGGCCAATGTTCGATACGCACGCGATCCTTGACTCCCCGGCGACCCGGCTCATAATCCGGCCCACGATGGCGGACAAGCCGCGCGTGGTGATGGATCCGAGCGCGACGTACCGACGGCTGGTGCCCGTCGATCGACTGGCGTCGCCCGTCACGCCGAGCGACGACGTCTACGTCATTGCCCACATGGGCATCGCGCGCGTGGACGTCAAGCAGTGGCGGCTCAGCGTCGACGGCCTGGTCGAGCGCCCGTTCGAGCTGGACTACGACGCGCTGACCTCGTTGCCGGCGACCGACGTCACCGCGGTGCTCGAGTGCTTCGGCAACCCCGTGGAGCCCGAGGTCGCCACGCGCCGCGTCGGCAACGTCGTCTGGCGCGGCGTGCGGCTGTCGCATCTGCTCGAGCGCGCCGGCGTGCGGCCCGAGGCGCGCTACGTGTGTCCCGCGGGCCTGGACTCCGGCAGCTTCGCCAACGTCCACAGCGAGCGCTACGTGAAGGATCTGCCGCTGGCGCGCGCGATGGAGCCCGATGTGCTGGTGGCGTGGGCGATGAACGGCGAGCCGCTCAGCGCCGAGCACGGTTTCCCGGCGCGCGTGTTCGTGCCGGGCTACTTCGGCACCAACAACGTGAAGTGGCTCTCGCGCCTCACGCTGGCCGCCGAGCGCCCGGAAAGCCTGTTCACGACGCGGCTGTACATGCGCCGCGTGGACGGCGAGCCGCGCCCGGTGCGCGAGCTGGACGTACACGCGGTGATCGTGTCGCCGGCGGAGGGCGCGACGTTGGAGCGCGGCCGCCACATGATCGCCGGATGGGCCTGGAGTGCCTGGCCCGTGAGCGCGGTGGAGGTCAGCACCGACGCCGGCAAGACGTGGCAGCCGGCGGGCGTGAGGCCGCGCGGGGCCGATCACCAGTGGCAGATGTTCACGCACGCGTGGGACGTCGCCACGCCCGGCCGCTACGAGCTGCACGCGCGCGCGACCGACTCGCAGAGCCGGATGCAGCCGGCCGCCGGTCGCAACCGCATCCATATCATCAGCGTCGCGGTGGCGTGAGGCATGGCGACAGGAGGGCGTATGGCCAACGATCTGGATCGGCGTGATTTCCTGGCCGGGCTCGGCGTCACGCTCGGCGGCGCGGCGCTCGGCGAGCTCGCGGCCGTCGGCGACGCCGCCGCGCAGGACACGCCCAAGGGCCGTATTCCCGAGACGCCGGTGAAGTTCGGCCACATCACGATCCAGTCGGGGCCCGGCGCGATCCTGGGCCTGCCCTCGCTGAAGGGCCACACGCTGGCCGCCGAGGAGATCAACGCGACAGGCGGGCTGCTGGGCCGGCGCAAGATCGAGACGATCACCGCCGACGAGGCGGCCGGGCCCGAGGCCACGGTGAAGGAAGTCAAGCGCATGAAGCTCTCCGAGAAGATCGACTACTTCTCGGGCGTCATCGCCGCGCACAACCAGCTCGCCGTCGGTCCCGTGGTCGAGGAGCTGAAGCTGCTGACGATCATGACCGAGGGCTGCATCGACAAGCTGTTCGAGGTCGAGGTGCCCAACCCGCACTACCTGTTCGGCATGACGAACATCCTGTCCGCCGACGGCGTGACGACCGCGCTCGCCATCGCGAAGGCGTGGCCGGACGTGCGGCGCATCGCCGTGATCAACCCCGACTACGCGTTCGGCCGGTGGTTCCAGATCCACTTCGACGCCGCGCGCGAGAAGCTCTTGCCCGCCTCCGAGATCGTCTCGGAGGTGTGGGCGCCGCTCGGCACCACGGAGTTCAACTCGCACATCACCAAGACGCTGGCCGCCAAGCCCGACATCATCGTGACGTCGATGTGGGGCGGCATGTACGTCGCGTTCTACAAGCAGGCGCTGCGCCATGGGATGTTCGGCAAAGCGCGCCTGGCCGGCAACATCAATTTCGGCGTCGTGCCGCAGGCGATCGGCAAGGACCATCCGGAGGGCGCGCTGGCCGGCGTGCATTCCAACTATCACTTCACGTACGCGCCGGCCGGCGCCTCCGCCGCCAACAAGCGCTTCGTGGACGCCTACCAGAAGCGCTGGAACGAGTACCCGTCCTACGCCGCCGAGGCCGCCTACACGGGGCTCTATCTCTTCAAGAACGCCGTCGAGAAGGCGAACAAGCAGGCCGGCGGCGGCTGGCCGGAGGACGACGCGATCATCCGGCAGCTCGAAGGGCTCAGCATCGAGGCGCCCGCGGGCGTCGTCACGATTCGCAAGGAAGACCACCGCGCGTTCAAGGACGTGAAGGTCGGCTTCAGCAAGAACCTGCCGGACTACCCGTTTCCCGTGTGGGACCCCGAGCGCATCATGACCATCCCCGTCGGCCAGATGACCGCGCCGCCCAACTGGCCCAAGCCTGGCAAAGGCCACAACGACCCGTCGGCGACGGTCAACTGGATCAAGACGTGGAAGAAAGCGGGCGCCTGATGACGCCGTTCAAGGCCGCGGCCGCCCACGTCGCGCCCGTCTTCCTCGACGCGCCGAAGACGGTCGCGAAGGCGTGCAGCCTCATCGAGGAGGCCGCGCGCAACGGCGCCGCGCTGATCGCGTTCCCCGAGACGTACATCCCCGCGTTCCCGCTCTGGTCCGCCGTCGTCGCGCCCATCCACAACCACGAGTGGTTCAAGCGCCTGGCCGCCAGCAGCATCCGCTGTCCCGGCCCCGAGCTGGAGCGCATCGCCGGCGCCGCGCGCCGCCACGGGATGGTGGTGTCGCTCGGCTTCAACGAGGGCACGGCGGACAGCGTCGGCTGCCTCTGGAACAGCAACGTGTTGATCGGCGAGGATGGCGCGATCCTGAACCATCACCGCAAGCTCGTGCCCACGTTCTGGGAAAAGCTCACGTGGGCCAACGGCGACGGCTCCGGCCTGCGCGTCGTCGAGACGCGCCTGGGCCGCATCGGCATGCTCATCTGCGGTGAGAACACCAACCGGCTCGCGCGGTTCACGCTGATGGCGCAGGGCGAGCAGGTCCACGTGTCCACGTATCCGCCCGTATGGCCCACGCGCGACCCTCGCGGCGGCGGTGGGGCGAACTACGACCTGGCCGGCGCCATCCGCATCCGCGCCGGCGCCCATTCCTTCGAGGCCAAGGCCTTCAACATCGTCGCCTCCGGCTTCATGGACGCCGCCATGCGCGAGGAGCTGGCCACGCTGGGCAAGGATGCCATGCGTGTGCTCGAGGAGAGCCCGCGCGCGGTCTCGATGGTGATCGGGCCGACCGGGGAGCCGGTGGGCGACGTGCTATCGGACCGCGAGGGATTGCTGTACGCGTCGATCGACACGCGCGCGTGCGTGGAGCCCAAGCAGTTCCACGACGTCGTCGGCTACTACAACCGGTTCGACGTGTTCAATTTGACGGTCGATCGCACCCGGCGAAGGCCGGTGGCGTGGCGGGGAGGCGAGGACCCGGCGGTGGCAGGGGCCGAGGAGGAGCCGAGCGGCCCCGCGTGAGCGCTCTCAGCTCTTCACGTGCTCTCGGTTCATCCGCCGCATGACACGCTTCACGTACTCGCGCGTTTCTCGCGGCACCCGCTGATTTTTCAGCACCACTTTCTCGCCGGCGTTGTAGGCGGTGAGGACGGTCGGCACGTCGTGGTCGAATCGGTCCATCAGCCAGCGCAGATGCCGAACTCCGCCGTCGATGTTGTCGCGCGGATCGAAGGCATCGCGCACCCCGAGCGATGCCGCCGTCGCCGGCATGAGCTGCATGAGCCCCTGGGCGCCGCGGTGCGACACGGCGCGCGTGTTGAACTGGGATTCGACTTCGATGACCGCCACGACGAGTTCCTTGGACACGGCATACCGGGTTGCCGCCTCCGTGATATGCGAGTCGATGGCGCTGGAGTAGGCGCGGGGACGTTCCTGGCGAGACGCCGCATACGCCGCGACGATGCTCAGCAGAAGAAGCCCAAGGCCAAGCCGGCGCCGGAGCCTTGCGTGGCGCGTGTCGAGCGCGTGTCGAGACAGGACCATGGCCGTTCGGAGCGCAAATCCTGTACCGAATCGAGAGCGTCGCAAGATCACGAACTTCGAGGCGATTGGGCGTCCGGACGACTGGTCGGAGGCCGAGCAGTCTCTGATCAGATCGGATGATCCCGCGCCAGCGGGTTGGTTCGTCCCAGGCCCATCTGTGCTTCGGCTGTGGCGTCGAAACGTCAATCCCCGTAGTCGTTTACAGCCCTCACGGAGCGTTTGGTATCGACGTTGCTGTTATCAGGCGGCCCGTCGGGGCGGGAGGGTTACGAGCCATGACCCGAATCCTGGTGGTCGACGACTCACCGACCATGCGGCGAATCATCGCGACGAATCTGAAAAGCGCCGGCTTCGACGGCATCGACGAGGCTGAAGATGGGCGCGTCGCCCTCATCAAGATGCTTAGGAGCACGGTCGATCTGCTCATCGTCGACTGGGCGATGCCGGAAATGACGGGCCTCGAGCTGCTGCGTGCCCTCCGAAGCGCGCCATCGCTGCGCGATCTCCCGGTGCTCATGATCACGGGCGTGGGCGCGGAGGAGGATATTCGCGAAGCCCTCGAGGCGGGCGTCAATGCCTACATCATCAAGCCGTTCGACGCCGACACGCTGGCCGAGAAGGTCAATGATCTCGTCGGCCCGCGCCCGACGGTACCAGGAGGACGGCCGTGACGGTCGACGCGGGCGCCGACGACCGGGCGCTGCAGGTGGCGGCGGAATTCGCCGGGGCGGCACTCGCCACGATTCGACCGGCCTGCGGCACGACGCTGCCTTCTGTGATCGTGACGCTGCAGGGAATCATCCAATCGACGGAGACGGCGGCTCAGCACGTACTCGACGCGGCCGATCGCTCGTCCGCCGCCGTTGCGCGACTGCGCGACGGCGTCACCCTGCTCTCGAGCGCCGCCTCCCGCGAGATCCCCGAAACCCAGGAGGCATGGGATGACGTCTCCCAGTCGCTCGAGGTGCTGGGGACGGCGATCGCCCGGATCGGCGACGACATGCAGTTCCAGGACCTCACGGCCCAATATCTGCGGGCGGCCATCGATACGATCGAGGAGCTGCAGGAGCAGCTGTCACAGGTGCTGATGATCCTGCCATCCGGCGCCGCTGACGAGCAGGCGGCTCCCGGCCGGTTGGCCGCCAAGCTCGGTTCGCCGGCGATGGTGGCGCCGTGGCGCCAGGAGCTGGCCGACCACCTGACGAAGGAGCGCAACGCGGACGGTGCTGCGAAGGCGTCCCAGGCATGAGCGCCAGGATCCTGATCGTCGAAGACTCGCCCACGATGCGGATGCTGATCCGCTCCGCGCTCGAAGAGGGCGGGTATCGGGTGGCGGAGAGCGAGGATGCGCTGCAGGCCCTGGCCGTCGTGCAGGAGGTCGCCCCCGACCTCGTGATCGCCGACGTCAACATGCCCGAGCTGGATGGCATCAGCCTGGTGAGGCGGATGCGGACATTCCCGGCCTTCCGTTCGGTTCCGATTCTCATCCTCACGACGGAGTCGAGCGACGAGGCCAAGCAGCGGGGCCGGGCCGCCGGCGCGACCGGATGGATCACCAAGCCCTTCGATCCCGCGCAGCTGCGGGACGTGGTCGGCGACGTCCTGCGCGTGCAGGCGCCCCAGTGAGCGAGGACATCCGGCGGATGTTCTTCGTGGAAGCCGCCGACCTCGTTCGTCACTTCGAGCAAGGCGTGCTGCGGCTCGAACACGAGCCCACCGACCGCGAGACGCTCGACCGCATATTCCGGGGCGCGCACACGCTGAAGGGGCTCAGCGGGATGCTGCGCTATGACCGCATCGCGCGCTTCACGCACGGCCTGGAGGATTTTCTGACGCGCCTGCGCAAGGGGGATCTGGCCGTCACCGCGGCCGTGACCGACAAGCTGCTCGCGGCCGCCGACGCGCTCGGCACGCTCGTCAGAGAGGCGGGCGAGGCGTCCCCGACCAGCGCCGTCGACCTCGACGAATCCCTCGGCATGCTTGCCGACGTCGCCGACATCCGCCGCGCGTCGCCGGCTCCGCGCGCGAGCGACGCGGCGACCGACGGCGGCACGCTGCGCGTGGCAACGGAAAAAGTCGACCGCCTCGTCGACCTCGTCGGCGAACTGGCCGTCTCGCAGTCCATGGTCGCGGAGCTGGTGGCCCGGATCGGGCCGGTGCACGGCCCGCTCCAGGAGGCGGTGACACGCATGGATCGGCGCGTGCGCGAGCTCCAGGAGCGGGTCATGAACGTCCGCGTGGTCCCGATCCAGCACGTGTTCGCCCGTCTGCCGCGGCTCGTGCGGGATCTCGCCCACGCCGCCGGCCGGCACGTCGTCCTCCACACGCGCGGCGAAACCACCGAGGTCGACAAGAGTGTCAGTGAATACATCGTGGACCCGCTGACGCACCTCGTTCGCAACGCCGTCGATCACGGCATCGAGGCGCCGGACGAGCGTGAGCGCGCGGGCAAGGATCGCGTCGGCCGCGTCGAGGTCAGCGCGTATCAGCAGAGCGGCAACATCCACATCGAGGTCTCGGACGATGGCCGGGGCCTGGACCGCGACCGCATCCGCGCGCAGGCGGTGGCCGGCGGCCTGATCGCCGCCACGGACGTCCTCGGTGACCGCGAGCTGTTCGCCTTCATCTTCCGGCCGGGATTCTCGACGGCCGACCGCGTCTCCGAGATTTCCGGCCGTGGGGTCGGAATGGATATCGTGGCCCGCAACATCGAGGCGCTCGGCGGCTCGATCGGTATCCGGACCGAGCGCGGGCGCGGGACGACGTTTCACCTCACGCTGCCCCTGACCCTCGTGATCCTGGAAGCCCAATGCCTGCGGGTCGGTGGCGGCGTCTACATCGTCCCGCTGTTGTCGATCGTCGAGTGTGTCCGACCGCGGGCGAGCGATCTCCACGTCCTGCTGCACGGCGTCGAGACCTTCACGCTGCGAGGCGAAGTGCTGCCCCTGATCCGGCTGCACCGGCTCTTCAGCCTCGAGCCCTCTTCGCGGGAGGCGACGGACGGTGTCGTGGTCATCGTCGAGCGCGACGGCGAGAAAATCGCGCTGCTCGTGGACGAGCTGCTCGCCCAGCAGCAGGTGGTGATCCGCAGCCTGGAAACCAATTACCGGAAGATCGAGGGGTTGGCCGGCGCCACGATTCTCGGGGACGGCAGCGTGGCGCTGATCGTCGACGTGCCGGGCTTGCTGGCGTCGAGCCGTGCGAGACCGGACCGTCGGGCCATGGCGCCGTCGACAACGACCGGAGGGAACCCATGAAGGCCAGCACGGTGGTGACAATCGCAATGCTGCTCGCGAGCCTGGCGATGGCCGCGCGCGCGATGGCGGAGCCGGGCGTGACCGACACCGAAGTGCTCATCGGGTCGTGCGCCGCCCTGGACGGTCCCGCGAACTTCCTTGGTCAGCAGACGGTGCTCGGGGCGCGGGCGTATCTGCAGACCGTCAATGACCAGGGCGGCATCCACGGCCGAAAGCTCAAGCTCTTGTCGCTCGACGACAGCTACGAGCCGGCCAAGGCGATCGAGTGCTTCAACCGGCTGAAGCAGGAGCACGTGTTCGCGGCGGGATTCTTCGTCGGAACCCCGACCGGCGCCAAGCACGCGCCCATGGCCGAGAGCAGCAAGATCCCGATCATCGGACTGTTCACCGGCGCGCAGCTGCTCCACGAGCCGTTCAAGCGCTACGTCGTCAACGTCCGGGCGTCCTATTACGACGAAGCGCGCGAGCAGGTCGACAACTTGTGGAACGCCCTGGGGATGCGCAAGATTGCCGTCTTCTACCAGGACGACGCGTTCGGCGTCGCGGTGCTGGAGGGCGTGAAGCTCGCCCTCGCGAAATACAACGCCGCCCCCGTCGCCCTCGGCTCATTTCCGCGCAACACGCTCGACGTCGGTCGTGGCCTCGAGCTGGTGCGGGCGGGCGCCCCCGACGCGGTGGTCATGGTGGGACCGTACGCGCCGCTCGCCGAGATGGTGAAGCGGGGCCGGACCGCGGGGTGGAATCCGCTGTATCTCACCGTCTCGTTCGTCGGGACCGAGGCGTTCATCAAGGCCGCCGGCAAGGACGGCGAGGGCGTCGTGATCACCCAGGTCGTGCCGCCGCCCACGCGCGCCGACATCCCGACCGTCGCCCTCTATCAGAAGGCGCTCAAGAAATACTTCCCCGAGGCCCAGCCGAACTTCGTCAGCCTCGAGGGCTACGTCGACGCGGTGGTCATGGTCGAGGGGCTCAAGCGCGCGGGCCGAGACCTCACGCGCGAGCGGCTCGTGGACGCGATCGAATCCATCCGGGACCTGGACATCGGACTCGGTCCCCAGCTCAAGCTCAGCTACGGCCCCCGCAATCACAAGGGATTCAGCAGCGTGTACTACACCCTGGTGCGGGACGGCCGGGCCACGGTCTTCGCCGACTGGAGAGAACTCCAGAAGACGCGGTGAGCAAGGAGGAGCGTTCCATGGTGGCCGAATCCGGTCTTCGACGCTGGAGCCTGACCGTGAAGCTGGTGGTGCCCTTCATCAGCATCTTCGTGGGCGCCATCGTGGCGCTGGGGGTCATGTTCGTGCAGGCGCAGAACGCCTCGCTGTCGCGCTCGCTGGAGCGGAAGTCCGAGAGTCTGGCGCGTAACCTCGCCACCGCGGCCGGCGATCCGTTCGCGATGGGCGAATACGACCAGCTTCAGCAGATCCTCGAGGCGGCCAAGGCCGCGGATCGCGACATCGCCTACGCCATCCTCGTCGGCAACGACGGCCGCGGCGTCGCCAGCACCGACGTCACGCTGCGCAACCAGACGCTCACCCGGACGGAGTTCGAGGCCGCCGCCTTGAGGATCCACAGTCTCGTCCGGCGCCCGACCCCTTCGAGCGGCGTGTACGAGGTGGCGGTGCCCGTGAAAGCGCAGTCCAACCGGCTCGGCGTCCTGCGCATCGGCGTGTCGACCGAGGAGATCACGGCCATGGCGCAGTCGGCGGCGTGGACCTTCAGCGGCGTCGGGCTGCTGGCGCTGGTGCTCGGCGTCGGCGTCTACGTGTATGTCGCCCGCCTGATGGTGCGTCCGCTGCGGCAGGCCGCGCAGCGGCTTCAGGAGCTGGCGGCCGGCGAGGCCGACCTGACCGTCCGGCTGGACGCCCGTTCGCAGGATGAAACCGGACAGCTCGCGCGCTCGCTCAACACCTTCCTCGACAACATGCAGCGGCTCGTCCGCCAGATCCGCGAGGCGTCGGCGCAGGTCGGCATCGCCGCCGAGCAGCTGTCCGAGGCGTCCCAGCAGCTGTCGACGGGCTCGCAGCAGCAGGCGTCCTCCCTGGAGGAGACCGCGGCCTCGCTGGAGGAGCTCACGGGGACCGTGCGCCAGAACGCCGCCAACGCCCAGGAGGCCAGCCGGCTCGCCATCGGCTCGCGGGACACGGCCGAGGCGGGGGGTCAGGTCGTGTCCGAGGCGGTGACCGCGATGCAGGAAATCACGCGCGCGGCGCGGAAGATCGCCGAGATCATCGCCGTGATCGACGACATCGCGTTCCAGACGAATCTGCTCGCCCTCAACGCCGCCGTCGAGGCGGCGCGCGCGGGCGAGCAAGGCCGCGGCTTCGCGGTGGTCGCCGCGGAAGTCCGCAGCCTCGCGCAGCGAAGCGCCGAAGCGGCCAAGGAGATCAAGGCGCTCATCCAGGACTCCGTGATGAAGATCGACGACGGGGCCGGGCTCGTCAACAAGTCCGGTCAGACGTTGCACGACATCGTGGGGTCGGTGAAACAGGTGACGACGATCGTGACGGACATCGCGAGTGCCTCGCGCGAGCAGGCGGTCGGGATCGAGCAAGTGAACCGGGCCGTCACGCAGATGGACCAGGTGGTCCAGGGCGTCGCCGCCCAGACGGAGGAGCTCACGTCGACGGCGGAGACACTCGCGGCCCAGTCGGGCGAGCTGCAGGACCTGGTCGGTCGGTTCCGCCTCGACGACGGTGGCCGGCAGACCGCGCCGGCGGCGCCGGCTACCGTGTCGCTCGGACGGCAGGTCCGGACCACCGCGCATCGCTCGTCCCGGCGGTCGGCCGCCGTGATGACGGCGCCGACCACGAACGGGGCGGCGCTCCGGGGCGACGAAAGCTTCGAGGAGTTTTGATGGCACAGTATCTGACGTTCAAGCTCGGGCGCGAGGAGTACGCGATCGAGATCCTCAGGGTCCAGGAAATCAGGGGCCATTCGCGGATCACGCCGATTCCCAACACGCCCGCCTACGTCAAGGGCGTGATCAACCTGCGGGGCACCGTGGTGCCGGTCGTCGATCTCCGCTGCCGCCTCGGCATGCCGGAAACCTCCGACATGCGGTTTTCGGCGATCGTCGTCGTCACCGTCGGAGCGAAGATCGTCGGGCTCTTCGTCGACGAGGTCTCGGATGTCGCCGATATCCAGCACGCCGAGGTCCAGGCGCCGCCCGAGTTCGGCGCCCACGCCGAGACGCGATTCATCGCCGGCCTCGTGCACGTCGGCGAGCGCTTGATCGTGCTGTTGAGCCTCGACACGATCCTGCGAGAGGACCCGTCCACGCCGCTACCGAGCCCGGCGTAACCCCAGGAGGGCGCGTGCGTCACGAGATGGCCGGACACGGGCGACTCGACGGCGACGCCTCCACCGCCTCGGCGCGGATCACCGAGGCGGAGTTCAAATTGTTCCAGGTGCTGGTGCGCGAGTGCACCGGCATCGCCATTGGCGACAGCAAGCGGGAGCTGGTGTGCGCGAGACTCGGCAAGCGCTTGCGGCATTACGGCTACCGGACATTCCAGCAGTATCACGAGCATCTGCGCGAGCGCGATCCCGCCGGCGCCGAGCGGCAGGCGCTGATCAACGCCATCACCACCAACAAGACGGAATTTTTTCGCGAGCTCCATCATTTCGACGTCCTTCGAGGCTACGTGACGGAGCAGCGGGCGCGCGCGGCCGGTCCCGGCGAGGATGTGCGACGGCTCCGGCTGTGGAGCGCGGGGTGCTCCAGTGGGGAAGAGGCGTACAGCATCGCCATGACCGTGCTGGCGGCGCTCGCTCCGGCGCGCTGGGACGTGAAAATCCTCGCCTCGGACATCGATACCGACATGCTGTCGGTCGCCCAGGCGGGTCTGTACCCCGAGGAGTCGCTGCGGTCCGTCCCTCCGCGGCTGCGCGAGCCCTACTTCACCCGGCTCTCGATTCACGGTCGACATCTGGTCCAGATCGCTCCCGAGGTGCGAGAGCTCGTGAAGGTTCGGCGCATCAATCTGGTGCACGAGGGCTGGCCGATCCGTACCCAGTTCGACGCGATCTTCTGCCGCAACGTCACGATCTACTTCGACAAGCCGGGCCAGCGAGGGATACTGCAACGGCTGGTCCACTTCCTGCGGCCCGGCGGTCTGCTGTTTCTCGGACATTCCGAGTCGCTGCTCGGTCTTCAGGCGGGCCTCGAGCACGTGGCCAATTCCGTCTACCGAAACCGGGCGCGTCACACTGACCGGCCGCCCGCCCCATGACCCCTCGCCCGGGCGTCACGATTCACATCGGCAAGATTCACGTCGCCAAGGAACCGACCGTGATCAAGACGGTCGTGGGATCGTGCATCGCCGTCTGCCTGTTCGATCCGGTTCTGCGGCTGGGAGGGATGAATCACTTCCTGCTCCCGACGCCCTGCAACGGCGATACGCCTGCCGATCCCGCGCGATTCGGCATCCACGCCATGGAGCTGCTGATCGGGGCCATGCAAAAGAGCGGTGGCGACCGGCGCCGCCTGCAAGCGAAGGTCTTCGGCGGCGGTCACGTGCTCGCCTTCAGCGCGCAGACCGACAGCGTGCCCGCCCAGAACATCAGATTCATCCAGCAGTTCCTGGCGACCGAACGCGTTCCCGTGCTCGGCTGGGATCTGGGGGGATATCTGCCGAGGCGCGTCCATTTCTACACGGACACCGGGGCGGCGTACGTGAAGCGACTCGGACGCCGCACCATCCGCCAGACGTCCATGGAGGAAACCACGCATCTCTCCACCCTGCAGCGGTCGCCGCGTTCCGGCGGCGTGACCCTGTTTCCGCCTGCCGACGCGGGCCGTTAGTTCCTCACGATGACGGTGATGCTGGCTGTGCCGGTGTTGCCCTGCGCGTCTCGCACCGTCGCCGTCAGCGTGTGGGTGCCGTTGATCACCGACCGCGTGTCCCACGGCAAGGTAACGGGCCCGCGCGATGACGTCGTCTGCGTGCCGACCTGCTTGCCATCGGCACTCAGCGTGAAGACGTTGGACGACCCGCTCGTGCCCTCCACCCAGATCACGACCCAGGCGGTGCCACTGACGGTGTCGTTGTTCCGCGGCTGCGTGATGAAGACCTTGAGAGTGCTCG
>QHSB01000304.1 GCA_003220335.1 Candidatus Rokuibacteriota bacterium | reverse complement strand
GGGATGAGCACGAGCAGCGACTGGAAATACCGGCGGAGCGTCAGCTCGCGCTGCGCGAGCGACATGCCGACCTGTACGACCTCGACCAGCGCGCCGTTGCGGAGCACGGGCAGAGTGAGCACGCGCACGTCGTGGCCGCGCTCGAAGCGGAGCGTCTCGAACGTCGCCCGGCCGCGGGTCGCGTTGGCGCGCGCGGCCGGCGACAGCGGCAG
>QHSB01000303.1 GCA_003220335.1 Candidatus Rokuibacteriota bacterium | reverse complement strand
AAGTCCAGCCCCCACACGTGCTCGGCGAGCAGCGGACGCGTGAGGACGCGTCCGGGATTGCGCAGGAAATATTCGAGGAGCGCGTGCTCGCGGGCGGTGAGCTCGATGCGCCGGCCGCGGCGCGCCACCTCGCGCGTGGCGGGGTCGAGCGTGAGGTCGGCCAATTTCAGGACAGGCTCGCGCCGTTCGTCGGCCCGGCGCAGGAGCGCGCGCACGCGCGCGAGAAACTCGTCGAACGAGAACGGCTTGGTGAGGTAGTCGTCGGCGCCGGCGTCCAGGCCCGCGACCTTGTCGGCGATGGCGTCGCGCGCAGTCAGCATCAGCACGGGAGACCGCACCCGTGCCGCGCGGGCGGCCCTGAGCACCGCGAAGCCGCCGAGTCGCGGTAGCATCACGTCGAGGACGATCAGGTCGTATGGCGGGCCGTTCTCGAGCAGGTCGAGCGCCGCCTCGCCATCCTTGGCGACCTCGACCGTGTGGCCCTCCTCCTGCAAGCCCTGGCTGATGAAGTTGGCGACCTTGCGCTCGTCCTCCACGACCAGAATCCGCATGGAGACTTCAGAGTGCTCTCAGGATCGCTCCCTGTCCAACCGGCGGCGGGGCGTCGTAGGCGACGAGGAAGAGGCTGCGCAGCCACCGGCGATCGCGGCGCTCGGGGGCACGCTCGAGCGCGCGGCCGAGCTTCGCCAGCACGACGTCGATCCACGGTCGCCAGCGCGCGCGCTCGTCGGGCGGCACCAGGCGCTCGAGCCGGTGAGCGAGGGCGCCGTCCGGGGAGAGGTCGTCGGCCAGCGGTGGACACGTGTCGGATACCTGCACGCGCTCGATGATCCAGGCGTGGGTTTGCAGCACGAGCTGGCGGCGTACCTCCGGCTGAAGCTGCAGCCACAGGGGTGCCATCGCGGTGTACCAGCGGTCGACCGACGCGGACGTCCGGAGTCCGGGCGGCCGCAGCCGCCGGTGCTCGGTGCTGCGCCACGCGAGGAAGCGCTGGTCGGCCGCCAGCTGTCGCACGACCCTCCGCAGCTGGGCGGCCCGCGGCGGGTCGCCCTCCCACCGCCGGGGCCAGGAGTCGAAGATCCGAGCCAGCCGTGGCACGGGGAGCCACTGGGCGACGACGACGCTTCCCTCGAAGCCGGCGCCGCGCAGGTCGTCGAGCGCGTCGCGCGCGGCCGCGCGCGTCGCGCGCCGCCACTCGGCGTGCTCCTCGGGCAGGGGCACGAACGTGTGGCGGAGCACGAGGGCGATGTCGCCGTTCGGCGACTCGTGGACGGCCACCAGATCAGGATGTCGCCGGCACGCCTGCGCGTACCGTTCGGCGAAGACGCTGACCATGATGCCTCCTTCCGGCTAGGCGCCGACGGCGATCCAGACGTGCGCGTCCTCGCGATGCACCAGCAGCAGCACGGGCGCGCCCGTGGCGTGGCGGCGCAGCGCCTGCTGGAGATCCTCCACGTTGCTCACCGCCCGATGGTCGACCTCGGCGATGACGTCGCCGGCCTTGAGGCCGGCGGCCTCGGCACGGCTGCCGTCGTTGACATTGACGATGAGCACGCCCTGCTGCTCGCGCAGACCGAGCTGCTGGGCCACCGCGGGTGTGAGCGTGCGGGCGCTGACACCGAGCGCCGGCTCGCCGGGTGCCGGCTCCGCCTTCGCCTCGCGTGTCTCCTCGAGCCGGCCCACCGTTGCGGTGAGCGTCACAGGCTTGCCGTCGCGCACGACCTCGAGCGGCACCGCCCGGCCGACGGGCGTCTCCGCCACCGTGCGCGGCAGGTCACCCGCGCGCGCCACCGGGCGACCGTCGTACTCGACGATCACGTCGCCTTCCTTGAGGCCGGCCTTCGCGGCCGGAGAGCCCTCGCTCACGGACGTCACGAGCGCGCCGTCCGTGCGGGTCAGCCGGAAGCTCTTGGCGAGATCCGCGGTCAGGGGCTGGATGCCGACGCCGAGCCAGCCGCGCGTGACGTGGCCGGCGGACGCCAGCTGGGTCACGACGGGCTTGGCGAGGTTGACGGGGATCGCGAAGCCGATGCCGACGGACCCGCCGCTACGACTCACGATCGCGGTGTTGATGCCGATCACCTGACCGCGCGCGTTGATCAGCGGGCCGCCGCTGTTGCCCGGGTTGATCGAGGCGTCGGTCTGGATGAAATCGTCGTAGGGCCCTTCACCGATCACGCGCCCGGTCGCGCTCACGATGCCCGTCGTCACCGTCTGCTCGAGGCCGAACGGGTTGCCGATCGCCATCACCGGCTCGCCCACCTTGAGCGCCGAGGAGTCGCCGAGCGGGATCGTCGGCAGCCCGTGGGCCTCCACCTTCAGGAGCGCCAGGTCCGTGCGCGGGTCACGCCCCACCACGCGGCCGGCCAGCTCGCGCCCATCCGCGAGCTTCACGCGGATCTCGGTGGCGCCATCCACCACGTGGTTGTTCGTGACGACGTAGCCGTCGGCGTTGACGACGAAGCCGGAGCCGAGCCCGCGCTGGGTGCGCGGTTGCGGCGCCCGCCCGAAGAACTGCTGGAAGAACGGATCGGCCGCCTCGGGCGGCGCCTGCGCCGTGCGCTTCATGCTCACATTGACGACGGCCGGCTTGAGCGCCTGCGCCAGCCCCTCCCAGTTGGGGGCGGTGACCGTGGCCGGCGTAACGGCGACCGGCTGGTCGCTCCAGAGGGGAACCGTGGCCGCGCGGCCGTGACCGAAGGCCGCGGCCAGCGCGACCAGGACGAGGACGAGGCCGGTAGCCAGCGGCAGCCGGCGACGGAATCGGGAATCGAGCGTCATGACATTCGCCTCCTGTTCGGCGGGACCGGCATGGTCTCGCTGGAAACACGGTACGGGCGCAGGATGAGACCGTCATGAAACGCGGATGAGAACTCTCTCATCGACATCCCGAGGCGGCGATGGGGGCACCGAGGCGGCCGCCCGCTATCTATATAAAGGAGGCGCTATCATGCGGGGGTGATACGTGACAGGGTGGCGCTCTCGATCATCGGCGGGCTGTCGCTCGTCATCGTGGGTCTCGTCGGCGTGTTGCTGCTGGGACATCAGCCCGGCCTGGCGTGGAGCGCGGAGGTTTCCGCGCTCCCCGCGCTCAACGCCGCGCTCAACGCGACGTGCGCGGCGCTCCTCGCCGCCGGCTGGCTGGCCATCCGCCGCCGCCGCGTCGCCGTGCACCGCGCGTGCATGCTGGCGGCGTGTGTCGCCTCCGCGCTGTTCCTCGTCTCCTACGTCGTCTATCACGCGGTCTCCGGCTCGCGGCCCTTTGGTGGGCAGGGCTGGATCCGCGCCGTGTACTTCCCGATCCTCGTCTCGCACGTCGTGCTGGCCGCGGTGATGGTTCCGTTCGTCCTCACGACCGTCTATCGCGCGCTCTCGGGACAGTTCGACCGTCATGTGCCGCTCGCGCGGCGGACGCTGCCGGTCTGGCTCTACGTCTCCGTGACGGGCGTGCTCGTGTATCTGCTGCTCTATCACCTCGGCTGAGGCATCCCGGGCGGGCGTCCGATGCGCGGCGTCGAGCAGATCCCCTGGCTGTACGACGCCTGCTGCGCGCTCATCGAGCGCTTCGGTCTCGGACGCTGGCGCCGCTGGCTCGTCGAGGGCGCGGCGGGACGCACGCTCGATATCGGCTGCGGTACCGGCCGCAACCTTCCGCTCTACGGCGGCCACGCCCGGGTCACGGGTCTCGATCCCTCGCGCGACGCGCTGCTCGCCGCGCGGCGCCGCGCGCCCGGCGTCCCGCTCGTGCAGGGCGACGCCCAGGCGCTGCCGTTTCGGGACGGCGCGTTCGACACGGTCGTCAGCGGGCTCGTCTTCTGCAGCGTGCCGGAGCCCGCGCGGGGACTCGCCGAGGTCAGGCGCGTGCTGAAGCCCGCCGGCACGCTGCGGATGCTCGAGCACGTGCGCGCGACCGGCGGCCTCAAGGTGCTAGTGCAGGACCGCTGGCAGCCGCTCTGGACGCGTCTGACCGGCGGCTGCCACTGGAACCGCGAGACCGAGCGCACCGTGCAGGCGGCGGGCTTTCGGATCGACGCCGCCACGCGCCGGGCGAAGGGCGACATGCGGCGGTTCGTCGCGCGGCCGGGCTGAAGGGGCGGGGCTTCGACCGCCCGGTACAATCAAGACGTGGACACGCTGTCCCGCCGGCGGCTCCTGCAGGGCGCCGCGGCTTCGGCCGCGATGCTGGCGGTGCCGCTCTCGGCCTGGCCCGCGCCCGAGCGCGGCCGCGTCGTGGTCGCGCGCGAGCCCGACCGCGCCAAGGCGGTCGCGGCCTGTCTCGACGCCCTCGAGTTCCGCGCGTGCGAGGGGCGCGACGTCGCGCTCAAGGCCAACTTCAACAGCGATGACGCCTTCCCGGCCTCCACGCATCCCGACACGCTCGCCGCGCTCGTCGCCGCGCTCGGCGCGCGCCGCGCCGGCGTCGTCACGCTGGCCGAGCGCTCGGGCATGGGCGACACGCGCTCCGTGCTGGACCGGACGGGGGCGGCGGAGGTTGTCCGGCGCGCCGGCGGGCGCGTCATCATCCTGGACGAGGTCGGGCGCCCGGCCTGGGAGTCGTTCCGAGCAGAGCACTGGCCGAGCGGATTTCATCTCGCGCGGCTCTTCACGGAGGCGCCGTGCGCGGTGCAGACGATGTGCTGCAAGACCCATCGCTTCGGCGGCCACGTGACGCTCGCGCTCA
>QHSB01000302.1 GCA_003220335.1 Candidatus Rokuibacteriota bacterium | reverse complement strand
GACGCGCCGTTTCAGCCGCGCCGAGTACGAGCGCCTCATCGAGCTGGGCGTATTCCAGCCTGAGGAGGAGATCGAGCTCATCGGCGGCGAGCTCATGGTCGCCGAGCCCCAGGGCGCCGCGCACTACACGGCAATCGTGAAAAGCGCCATAGCGCTGACGGTCGCGTTCGGACCCGGATGGTACGTTCGCACGGAGGGACCTCTCGGGCTCGACGACGACTCCGAACCCGAGCCCGACGTCGCCGTCGTCCCCGGAACTCCGGACGACTACAGCCGCGCCCACCCTTCGCGGTCGGTCCTCACCGTCGAGGTGGCCGAGTCCAGCCTTGCCGCCGATCGGGAGCGCAAGGGCAGCCTCTATGCGCGGGCAGGCCTGTCGGACTACTGGGTGCTGAATCTCCTCGATCGCGTCCTGGAAGTGTATCGGGAGCCGGCGCCCGACTCCGCAGCGCCGTTCGGCTGGCGGTACACGCGCAGCGAGGTGTTCGGGGCTGCCGCCCGGGTCACGCCGCTGGCGGCGCCGGGATCGAGCGTCTCCGTCTCGCAGCTTCTTCCCTGACGGTCGTCACGCTCAGACGGGCTCCAGCCACTCGAACCAGATCGGGTGGTTGGCCTTGTACCAGTGCAGCACCTCGCGGATCCGCGCCTGCTTGTCGCGCGGCAGCACCATCTCGTTGATGCGCTCGAAGCGCACGCGGATCCGGTCGCCGTCGTGCTCGAGCGCCTGCGGGATCATCGTCTGCAGCTCGTTGCGAATCCGCCCGGAGTCGGAGATCTTCACCGGCCGCATGGTGTGATCGACGCCCGAGAGGAACCGCACGAGCAGCGGGCTGAACACCTGGCGCGTCTCCTCGAAGCTCTCCATGAGCCGCAGCGTGAAGGTGACCCGGCTCGAGGCCTTCCGCGTCGCCAGCAGCGTGCTGACACGATAGGTACGGTCGCCCACCTGCGTGATGCCGGACGCGCCCGTGTAGGGGTCCTCGCACATGTAGCCGACGCACGCGAGCACCGACCAGCTCTTCTCCGGCAGGAAGTCGTCGGCGCGCAGCACCGGCTTGCCGAGCGGCATGTTCGAGACCGCCGCCTCGTGGATCGCGTCCGCGTAGGCGCGCACTCTACCGGCCTCGATGTCGCGGCCGCCGATCAACGTCTTCAGGCGCTCGGCGAAGTCCGGCGCCGATGGATCGAGCTGCATCAACCGGCCCTCGGCGTCGACCGGCAGCTCGAACGTCGGCGAGAACAGCGACATCGTGCTGTGCACCTCCAGCACGTCGGAAAGGCTCGCCGCCTGCATCGCCTCGGCGGTCGCCGCGTAGCCATCGCAGAGGAAGACGTGGGTGGCCCCGGCGCCGTCCTTCCAGCTGCCGACGAGGAAGGTGGGCGCGTACGTCCCGGAGTCCGTGAAGACGGCGAGGCCCGACGGCGCCTTCCAGCCGTCCTCGATGAGATGGACGCCGGCCTTTTCCCACTCCTCCCAGAGCCGCCCCAGCCGATGGACCCGGCTCTTGCCGCGCAGCGTCCACACGTGGATGTGCTCGCGACGGATCCCGGGGTACGCCGCCTCGATCGCCTCGGTCACCTGTTTGCGCGGCGTGCGGTAGTCGAGCAGCACGGAGGTGCTCTCGGCGGCCTGCGCCACGCGCGTGGGGACGGTGAGGCAGCCCATGTACGACTCGTACGGCCGCGACAGCCGCAGCGGCGAGTCGAAGAGGTGGAAGACCGTCATCGGCCCGGTCGGCTGTCCGTCGGCGAAGCGCGAGGTGTTCTCCAGCGTGTCCACGGCCGCGCCCCACAGCGTGATGCCGCGGCCCCGCAGCCACTCGTGGAAGTGCTCGAACGTGTGCCCGGGCTCGTTGAGCAGCCGCCGTACGCGCCGATCGACCGTCTTCGCCAGCTCCGGCCGCGCGTACACCCGCCCGAAGCCGAGCATCGGATTGGCGCCCATCTCCGGCGTCTCGCCGACCTTCGGCATCAGGCCCTCGCCCAGGCACACCATCAGCGCGTGGTTCTCCGGCAGCGTCCGCGTCAGGTGCCAGAGCCCCTCGCTCATCACGTACGCGCTCACCGCGTCCGCCGCCTTCTTCACCTGGTTGACGGTCGCCTTGTCCTTGGCGGCCGCGCCCCCGTAATCACCGAAGAGCCGCGTCCCCAGCGCCGTCGCCGCCGAGGTCATGGCCAGGCACCGCGCGATCCCCCGTGGCGCGAACGAGTGCGCGGACACCGGCTCGGCCTGCGACCGCTCGACCTCCACGTCCTCGAGCCAGAGGTGGAAGCGCAGCAGGACGGGGCGCGTGTCGAACGCCCACTGGGCGACGAGGTTTCGCTTGGCGGTGTCGGTCATGCGCACATTCTAGCGTCACTCCGCCATCGTGATATAACTCGGCCACCCGGTCCGACTTGCTCCGCCGTGGAGGCCTCGATGAAGCGCTTCCTGGTGCTCCTCACCGCCGCCGTGCTGCTCCTGCCCACCGTCGCGCCGGCGCAGACCATCACGCTCAAGCTGGCGACGATCGTCGGCAACGACAACCCGTTCACCACCTCGGCCATGAAGTTCAAGGAGGTCGCCGAGGCCAAGAGCGGCGGACGCCTCAGGGTCGAGGTCTATCCGGCCGGACAGCTCGCCAAGAACGAGATCGTTCAGCTCGAAGGCATGCAGCTCGGCACCGTCGACGTGGCGGCGATGTCGCTGCCGTCGATCGGCGGCAAGTTCGATCCGAAGATGCTCGCCACGGACGTGCCGTTCCTCTACACGGGCCGCGAGCACGTGTGGAAGGTGCATGAAGGCCCGGTCGGCAAGGAGCTGATGAACCGCTTCGAGCCGCTCGGCGCCAAGCCGTTCTGCTACGGCGGCGGCTGGGGCTTCCGCGGCGTGCTCTCGAACAAGCGATCCGTGCAGGCGCCCGAGGATCTGAAGGGTCAGACGATCCGCGTCCCGCCGATCCCGACCCTCGTCGAGACCTTCAAGGCGTTCGGCGCCAACCCGGTGCCCATGATCTGGGGCGAGGTCTATCTGGCCGTCAAGCAGGGCACCGTGGATGGGCTCGAGCTTCCGGTGACCACGGCGGTCTCCGACAAGTTCCACGAGATCACCAAGTACTACTCGCGCACGCTGCATTCCTACCCGGCGGCGGTGTGGGCGATGGCCAAGCCGAAGTACGAGGCGCTGCCCGCCGATCTGAAGAAGGTGATCGACGAGACGATGCAGGTCGCCTGCGCGCAGCATCGTCAGGACGAGGTGAAGGCCGAGGCCGACGGCTTGCTGCAGATGAAGGCCAAGGGCATGCAGGTCAATGACATCAAGGACCTCCGCCCGTTCCAGGAGCGGGCGCAGCCGGTCTGGAAGTTCGTCGAGGGCAAGGTCGGCAAGGAGCTGTTCGATCGGGTCATCGCGGAGGCGAAGGCGGCCGCGAAATAGCCGTGGTCGTCGAGCGCGTCTGCATCGTGCTCATGGCGGTGCTGGTCGCCGACGTCTTTCTCGGCGTCTGGAGCCGCTACGTGATGCAGGCGACCTTCCAGTGGTACGACGAGGTCGCGCGCCTCTGCTTCGTGTGGATGATCTTCCTCGGCGCCGCGGTGGCCGTCCGCCGCGGCGCGCACTTCCGGCTGCATCTCCTCATCGACCGCCTGGGTGCCACCGCGCGGCGGCGCGCCGACCTCCTCGTCACGCTGGTCGTCATTGCCTTCGCGGCCGTGCTGCTCGCCGGTGGCATCGCCATCGCGCCGCTGGCGCGGCGACAGGTGACCGACGCGCTCGAGATCTCGATGCTGTGGTTCTACGGCGCCCTTCCGGTCGGCGGGGCGCTGATGATCCTGTTCGCCCTGCCGCAGTTGTGGATGCTGCTCCGCGCACGATGATCCTCGTCTCGCTCGTCTTCCTCGCGCTGCTCGTGATCGGGGTGCCGGTGGCGGTCGCCGTCGGCGCCGCCGGCTATATCGGCGCGCTCCTGGCCGCGCCGGCGCCGCTCGCGACCAGCGTGCAGACGATCCTGCACCAGGTGGACTCGTTCGTGTTGCTCTCGCTGCCGCTCTTCATCCTGGCGGGCGCGCTCATGGAGACGGGCGGCATCGCCCGTCGCCTCGTCGCCCTCGCCGTCGCGCTCGTCGGGTGGATTCGCGGCGGACTGGGCATGGCCGTCATCACGGCCGAGTACATCTTCTCCGGCATCTCGGGCTCGACGGTCGCCGACGTCTCCGCGGTGGCCGCGACGACCATCCCCGGCATGGTGCGGGCGGGCTACAGCAAGGAGCTCGCGGTCGCCGTCGTCTCGGCGGCCTCGGCGATGGGCATCCTCGTGCCGCCGTGCATCCTGATGATCGTCATCGGCTCCGTGGCGAGCCTCTCCGTGGCCGCGCTCTTCACGGCCGGCTTCTTGCCGGCCGTGGTGCTGGCGCTCGCGCTGATGGTCTACGTGTGGTGGAAGGCGGGCCAGATCGGGATCGCCGCCGAGCCCGTCCCGAGCGCCGCCGGTCTCGCGCGCGCCTTCTGGCACGCGCTCATCCCGCTCGGCATGCCGGTCATCATCTTCGGCGGAATTCTCGGCGGCATCATGACGCCGACCGAGGCGTCCGTCCTCGCCGTGCTCTACGCCGCGATCGTCGGCCTCTTCATCTATCGCGAGATCAAGTGGCGCGACCTGCCGGAGATCGTGGTGAAATCGGCGATGGTGACGGGCGCCGTCGGCCTGCTGCTCGGCACCGCCGGCCTCGTGTCGTGGTTCCTGACCGTCCAGCAGCTGCCCGACAAGCTGATCCGCGTGATGA
>QHSB01000301.1 GCA_003220335.1 Candidatus Rokuibacteriota bacterium | reverse complement strand
GCGCTCGATGCCCATTTCCCCATTCCTTTTCCTGCGCGATGGCGCAACACGTCCAGTGCGTACTACTACGTAGAATTTGCGTGGCCTGCAATAGGAAAACGTTTTCGTTCTGGCGATCGGCCCAGCCGTTGTAAGACTTGCCCTGCTCGGGGGCTCCATCTGGAGGTCCCACATTCCCCGTCTTGGGGGTGGACGGCCCGGACACGCGCGTGCTGTTGTATCGGGCGCCGAGAGAGCTTCCCAAACGTGCGGTCAACCTACGACGGCACACGCTACGACGGCACACGCCCGCTACGACAGCACACTCGTGGTCGCCATTTCGACAGGAGGTTCGTGCTCATGATTCAGCGCCTGGAGAGGACCGACGTCGTCGAGATCCTCGAACGGATCTTCGACAAGGGCATCGTCGTCGACGCGTGGGCTCGTGTCTCGCTGGCCGGGATCCACCTGGCGACGATCGAGGCCCGCATCGTCATGGCGTCGCTCGAGACGCACCTCGAGTACGTCACCGAGCTGAACGACGTCGTCGCGCCCCTCCGGTCGGCCCTCGATGGCAGCCAATCCCTGAGCGCCCGGGAGCGAGCCTCCCTGCGAATCGTGCACAAGGCCTTTGACGCGTGGAATTTCCGCGATGTCGACGGCTACACCGCGTTGCTCGACAACGGCTACGTCGGCGAGACCCACCGAAATCCAACGCTGCTTCGTGGGCCCGACGACGCCCGACGAGCCATGCAGGCCTACTTCGACACCGTCCCGGGCCATCACTTCACGATCGAAAGTGCCCTCGCTACCGGCGACGATGTTCTCGTGAGCTGGCTGACAACGCCTCCCCAGCAGAGAGCCGACCACGGCGCCGATCTCGCCGCGCCGCCATCGCAGGTTCCCGGCTGTACGGTCACCCGGCTCCAGGGCCGGAGGATCGTCCATACGTGGAGCTACTGGGATACGCCGCATTGGTTGCAGCCGGCGGCAACCGCGAGGGACTAGGGCTGGACTTCTCAACGGCCGTCACCGGCGGGCTGCTTGAGCTCGGGGAGAGACCCGGCGTATCCGAGATACGTGGAGAACGAGGCGACGATCACGTGCGCCTCGACCGTCACGAGCTCGATGCCGACCAGAGAGAGGCGCACCCACGCGTCGATCACGATTCCCTTGTCGAGCACGCGGTCCAACACGTCGAGCAGGCTCGCGGTGTTGGGGCTTCGCTCGACGCGCATAGGCAAACCTTTTCCGCCCGTCTTGACGTTCTGGGCCTGACATTGTCAGCAAACGAGGTGCCGGGCAACACCATGCTGGGAGAGGACACCCGCCGCAGGCGCCGTCGCTGTCACTGGGGTGACGAAATGACGTCGGCTCGTCATTTCGAGGCGAGAACGATCGGTCCGGTCGGCGCCGGCACCCCGCCCTCGGGCTCGACGGTGACGACGAAGACCCGGGCGGCGGCTCCTGCGGATGCCGGCGCGATGCGGAGGATGCCCCGGCCGGCCGCGTCGACGCCGAACAGACCGGCCGGGCGGGGCCTCCCTGCGACGATCGTCCACAGCGCGTAGGTCTTGCCGGCGGGCGTGGGCGGCAGCCCGGCCACGAACAGATGGCCGCCGCCGACGTCGTTCCAGATCATCCGCCCGCCGGCGGCCGGCGCCGGGCCCTGGGCCCGGAGATCAACGACTCGGGTGGCGGGGTCACGCAGCAGCTCGACGGCGCCGCGGTAGAGCGCCGCCTGCTCCCGCAGCGACGCCTCGTTGCGCGCGAGGCGCTCCTTGACGGCCGCCGTCTCGCGCGCCATCTGACCGAGCCTCGCCTCGTAGCGCACGGCGACCCACGTGCCCGTGAATCCGGCCGCCGCCGCGGCCACGACCGCCGTGGCCGCCGCCCACCTGAGCCAGGAGCGACGGTCGGCGCCACGGGCGCGTCCCACGCGGCGCACGAGCGCCTCGCGCGCCCCCGCGGGCGGCGCCTGCGGCGGTGTCGACAGCATCGCGCGCGCGAGCGCGTCCTGGGCTTCGCGGAGAGTAGCCTGACAGACCGCGCAGGTCGGCAGGTGCGCCTCGAACTGCGCGAGGTCGTCGCCGTCCAGCGCGCCGACCGCGTAGACGGCGGCCAGGGTCTCGAAGGGCTCGTGGCTCACGGGGAGGTCACCACCTCGCGCAGCCGCGCGAGCGCCAGGCGGATGCGCGTCTTGACGGTGCCGAGCGGCTGCTCGAGCCGCTCCGCGATCTCGGTCTGCGTGAGGCCGGAATAATACGCGAGCTCGATGACTTCGCGCTGCGCCTCCGAGAGCTGCGCGAGGGCGCCGGCGACGAGCTGTCGATCCTCCGACGCATCACGGCGTCGCCGCCGGGCGGCGGGGGCGGGCCGGCCGTGGCCGCCACGAACGTCTCGCCACGCCGCCGCACCGGGCGCACGCGGTCGATGGCACGCGTTCGCGCGCGCGTGATGATCCAGGCCTCCGGCGTGCCGCGCGACGGATCGTAGGCGGCGGCGCCGCGCCACGCCTCCCAGAAGACGTCTTGCAGCACCTCGACCGCATCCGCGCGCTCGCGCACGATGCGGAGGACGAATGGAAGCACCAGCGCCGCATAGCGGTCGTACAACTGCGCGAACGCGTCGCGATTGCCTGCCGCCATGGCCCTGATGAGTTCTCCCCCCGGCGTCGGCATGCCCGCCCCTCACTACCAGAGGCGATCCGGGTTGACAAGGCACGCGCCGCCTCCGGACGCCGGCCTCGTCCTCTATGAACGGGGCGCCCTCGGCGGTCCACGCGGTGATGCTATTCTTCGGCCGTGAAGTGGGTGTACGACGGTAGCGCCGCATTCGACGAGGCCTTCGATCGCGACGGCGAAGCGCGGGCCCACTATCGGGGCATCGTCAGCGTGCTGGAGTCATTCACGCAGGGCGAGGTCAGCCGGCGCGAGCGGCTGCAGAAGCTCGCGCTCATGGACCAGGGCATCACCTTCACGGTCTACGGCGAAAAGGAAGGGCTCGAGCGGATCTTCCCGTTCGACTTCGTGCCACGCATCGTCACCGCGCGCGAGTGGGAGCGCCTGGAGACGGGCCTCGTCCAGCGCGTCACCGCCCTCAACCTCTTCATCGCCGACGTGTACGGCGAGCAGAAGTGTCTTCGCGATCGCGTGCTGCCGCCGGCGCTGCTGCTCTCGCGCAGGGAGTACAAGCGCGAGCTGCTCGAGGTACGGCCGCCGGGCGGCGTCTACACGCACGTCGTTGGCACGGACCTGATCCGCGACGACCGCGGCGAGTTCCTGGTGCTGGAAGACAACTGCCGCTGTCCGAGCGGCGTCTCCTACGTGCTCGAGAACCGCAACCTCATGACGCGCGTGTTCCCCGAGCTGTTCGGCTCCTACCCCGTGCGTCCCATCAAGGACTATCCGAACCTCCTGCTCGACGCGCTGCTGCACGCCGCCCCCCGCACCGCCGAGAGCCCGGTGGCGGTCGTGCTCTCGCCCGGCATCCACAACTCGGCGTTCTTCGAGCACTCCTTCCTCGCGCGCGAGATGGGGACGACTCTCGTCGAGGGGGGCGACCTCGTCGTCGAGGACAACCACGTGTTCATGCGCACGACGCGCGGGCGGCAGCGCGTGGACGTCGTCTACCGCCGGATCGACGAGGACTTCCTCGACCCGCTCGTGTTCCGGCGCGACAGCCTGCTCGGCGTGCCGGGCCTGCTCAACGCGTACCGGCAGGGCAACGTGGCCATCGCCAACGCGCCGGGCGCCGGCGTGGCGGACGACAAGTCCGTCTACGCCTTCATGCCCGAGCTCATCAAGTACTACCTCGGGGAGGACGCGCGGCTCGGGCAGGTGCCGACGTACGTGGGATTCCGGCGCGAGGACTTCGCCTTCATGCGCGAGCACGCGGCGGAGCTGGTCATCAAGACCACCGGCGACTCCGGCGGCTACAACATGCTCATGGGCCCGTTCGCGACGCGCGCGGAGATCGACGCCTACGTCACGCGCATGCGCCGAGAGCCGACGAATTACATCGCCCAGCCGCTCGTCGACCTCTCCACGCACCCGACCTACGTCGACGGGCGCTTCGAGCCGCGCCGCATCGACCTGCGGCCCTTCATCCTCTACGGCGACACCGTGCGCGTCCTGCCCGGCGGACTGACGCGGGTGGCGCTGCGCAAGGGCTCCTACGTCGTGAATTCCTCGCAGGGCGGCGGCAGCAAGGATAGCTGGGTGCTCGCCCCGCGGCGCGGCGGCTGATGCTCTCCCGCGTCGCCGACGCCGTCTACTGGATGGGTCGCTACCTCGAGCGCGCGGAAAACATCACGCGCCTGCTGCTGGTGACCGACGACTTCGCCACCGAGACGCAGGGCTTCGCCGAGGACCTCGCGCAGGCAGCCTGGAAAGACGTGCTGGCCATCCTGCCCTTCGCCGAGCTGACGGCCCCCGTGTCGGCGTTCGCCCCGCTCTCCCTGCCCTATCTGCAGGCCTTCTTCGTGGACGGCCGTAACCCGTACTCCGTCCACTACTCGCTGCGCAAGGCGCGCGAGAACGCCCGCGCGGTGCGCGAGGCGCTCACCGTCGAGGTGTTCACGTCGATCAACGAGACGTTCCGCGGCGTGGAGGCGTACGGCGAGCGGCGCCCCGACGCGACCGGCCTGCGCGACGCGCTCGCCTCGACCCACAAGGGGCTGTTCGGCATCGTGGGCGCCATCGAGAACACGCTCACGCGCGACGAGGCGTGGCACTTCTTCAAGCTCGGCGAGGCGCTGGAGCGGATCTACCGCACCGCTCTGATCATGCGCGCCAAGCTGCCGGCGCTCACGGGCGGCGCGCGCACCGACGAGCCGCTCTACTACACGCAGTGGCGGAGCCTTCTGCGCAGCGTCTCCTCGCTCGAGAACTATCGCCGGGCGCGCGGCGCGGGCATGGAGGCCGACCTCGTCGTCGCCTTCCTCCTGTTCGACGCGCACTCGCCGCGCTCACTGCGCGCGACGAGCGCCGCCATGAAGGACTGCCTCGACCGCATCGGCGGCAACGGCGAACTCTCGCCGGCGGCGCGGCTGGCCGGCAGGCTTCACGCGGATCTTGCCTACGACGACGAGCGCGCGGTGCGCCGCGCGTCGCTCGCCCTCCTCGACCGGGTGGTGGACGCGGTCACCCGCATGCACGAGGCCCTCACCGCGCAGTACTTCGTATCCTGACCATGCGGCTGGAGGTCGAGCACACTCTGGCGTTCGCATATGACGGCTACATCAGCGAATCGTTCCTCGAGCTGCGCGTGCAGCCGAAGACGAC
>QHSB01000241.1 GCA_003220335.1 Candidatus Rokuibacteriota bacterium | reverse complement strand
TGGCGCTCGGGCTCGGCGTGGCCGGGACCGCGCTACTGGTGGCCGCCCCCGTCGCCGGCACGGCCGCGCCGCGTCCGCTCAGCGGCGTGGTGTTGGCGCTCGGCGCGGGGCTCGCCTACGCGCTCTACGTCGTGCTCGCGAAGGCCGCGCTCGCCCGGACGGCGCCGCTGCCGTTGACCGCGCTCACCTTCGTTGTCGCCGCGGTGCTTCTGGCGCCGGCGCTGGCGACGCCCGGGGCGGCGCGACAGCTGGCGCTGGGGTGGCCGGGGCTGCTCTATCTCGGTGCGGTGACGACGGCCGGCGCCTACGCGGTCTACATGGCGGGACTACGGCACGTCACGGCGGCCGCGGCCGGCGTGGCCTCGCTGCTCGAGCCGCTCACCGCGACGCTCCTCGGCGTGATGTTCTTCGGCGAACTGCTCGGCGTCGCGGCGTGGGCGGGTGCGGTGCTCCTGCTCGGCGCCCTCGTGCTGCTGGCGCAGGCCGAGCGGCGCTGACGCCGCTTGGCCTGCCGGAAGGCTCAGGGCATCGCGACCGTCGTCGCGTCCCCGTTGCTCGAGATCGTGAACGTGCCGCTGGCCGAGTCCGAGGTGTAGGCATACGCCGTCCAGCCCGACGGTACCGGCGGCACCAACGCCAAGAACGGTCCAGCCGTCTGGCCCGAGCTGTTCGTCACCACGCCCGTGAGATCCGTGAGCGCGGCGGGCAGGACGTTCATGTGCGCCGAGTAGATCACGACCGCCGACGAGATTGCCCGCATGTCGCCCTGGGCCTTCGCGATCCGCGCCTTTTGTTGCACGTTGGCGTAGAGCGGTATCGCGATCGCCGCGAGGATTCCGATGATGGCCACCACGATCAGCAGCTCGATGAGGGTGAAGCCGGCCTGTCCCCGTCGCACGTTCGGTCCCCTTTCTCGGCTCGCTCGCCTCGTTTGCGCGACCGTGTCGTGAAACATGCAGTGGTGGTGCCACGGCTAAAAAGCGCTCTCAATCGCAAGCTTACGGCGGAATCCCGCCAGACGACCGACAAAACGTGACGTCGCAATATGTCAGAGGCTGACGAAAACCGTCAGTCGTGGCCCGTCCGGATGGGACGGCTCACCGCCCGGCTGAAGGTGCAATTTGGAATGACCGCCGAGTGCTTGCCCGACCCGCCCGCGATCACGACGTAGACATCCTCCGGCGACGGCACCTGCGGCATGAGCGCCGCCGGATCGGCCACCGCGTTCATCCAGCCCGGCCAGTCGTGCATCCCCCACATGCCGCCGAGCCTCAGGTGTCCGAGCGACAGGCGCGCGTGCTCGTAGACGAAGCGCTGCACGTCGGCGCGCGTGAAGCCGTCGTCGGCAACCGTCTTCGCGTGCTCCGGTCCCAGGACCACGAGCAGCTGACTCTGCGAGAAATACCAGCCGACGTTGCTGCCGAGCGAGACGGCGGTGTCGCAGAGGGTGGTGAGGATCCCGGAGGCCGTCGTCGAGACGTGATCGTTCACGTTGTGCGGCGGCTCGCCGCCGTAGACGGTCACCGTGTCGCCGGTGGCCATCGGCCCCCACGGCGACGCCGCCTCGTTCTCCGCGATGCAGTACGAGAACTTGGCGGGACTGCCCTGCGTGGCCATGTCGTAGCGGCCCGGCCACGCGCCGCCGACATTCAAGAGGATGAGGCGGACCGCGCGGCCGATGGTGGCGTTGGCGCGGAAGCCGGGGCCGAAGCAGCCGCTGCCGCCGTGCATACCGAGCTCGCGGCCGTACGGACCGTTGACGACGAGCAGCGGCGCCACGGGATGCGTCGTCGCCTGCACGCCGTAGAGGTTGAACGCGCGGTCGAGCATCGCTTCGACCGCCGCCACGACGATCGGGAACGCGCGCGGCTCACAGCCCGCCATGACCGCGTTGACGGCCAGCTTCTCGAGCGTCACCTGCCGCCAGAGCGGCGGCATCATGCCGAGGCTCTGGCCGCCGTCGCGACCGCCGAGCATGGCCGTCACGCGCTCCTCGGTCGGCGCGATGATCGGCAAGCCGTCGGCCCAGTTCCGTTGCGTGAACGCCTCGAGGACGGCCATCGGATCATCGGCGACCGTCATCGGATCGGTCGACTCGGCGTGCGGAGCCCGGGCCGTCTCGCTCAGGCCACCCACGGCCTGAGCCGGCCTCGCGGACCCCGCGACAATCGCGTTCAGCTGCTCGAAGGCCTGTTGGGCGCGGCGGGCGATGGCCTCGGGGCGCTCACCGCCGAGCGGGTGCTCGACGACCAGCAGCGGCAGCGCGGAGACCCCTTGGGCGCCCATCTCGCTGACGGCGAGTCCCTGGAAGGCCGTCGTCCCGATGAGCCCGGCCGGCGTGCCCCGCTTCGCCAGCGCGATCGTGTCGTGGAGACTCCACGACGTGCACGACCCTCAGTCGGCGGAGCCGGCGAAGACGACGTCACACGCCTTCGCCAGCTCCGCGATCAGCTCCGGCGACGCCGGCGTGGACGCGTTGGCTTTCTTGCGATGCACGACGGCGGCCACGCCGTAGCGCTCGCGCAGCAGCGCGCCGAGGTCGCCGACGAGGCGGTCGAAGTTCGACTTGGTGTTGTCGAGGAAGCCGACGGTGCGGCCGTTCCAGCTCTGCGGCAGGGCCGGCACGGCGACCGTCTGAGCCTGCACGATGCCGACGGGGCTCAGGACGCGGATCTGGGCCATGACCTCTCCTCTATTTCTTCTTGAAGCCGCTCGAGCGCGTGAGCAGGCGACCGACGGTCTCGTGCAGCTCGGTCAGCAGCGTACGCTTGACGCGGATCGTGATCGACTCCACGGGCTCTGCGCTTCCGATGCGGTGGATGACGAGCGTACCCGTGAACTCCTGGGCCGTCTCGTCGACGGCGGCGAGGCCGCGCATCTGGAGTAACTCCCACGTGTCCGCCATGGCGGCCATCTTACAATAGGCCCCCCATGGTTATCGCCGTGGACGTCGGCACGTCGTCGGCCCGCGCGAGCGCCTACGCCGTCGACGGGCGGGCCGTCTCCGCCCTCTACCACCAGGTACCCTACGAGCCGCGCGTCACCGCCGACGGCGGCGTCGAGCACGATCCCGGAGTCCTTCTCGCCGCCGTCGCCACCTGCCTGGACGCCGTCTGCGCGCGCGCCGGGCGCGCGGCCGTGCGCGCCGTGGGTGTCACCACCTTCTGGCACGGCCTCTGCGGGTTCGACGCCGCCGGCCAGGCGGTGACGCCCGTCTACATGTGGGCCGACTCCCGCAGCGCGCGCGACGCCGGCCTGCTGCGCGACGCCCTCGACGAGGCCGGGCTGCACGCGCGCACAGGCTGTCATCTGCACTCGTCGTACTGGCCGGCGAAGCTGCGGTGGTTCGCGCGCGAGCGCCCAGCGGAGGCGCGGCGGGTCACACGCTGGGGCTCGTTCGGCGAGCACCTCGAGCTGACGCTCTTCGGCGAGGCGGCGACGAGCGTGTCGATGGCCTCGGCCACGGGCCTCTTCGACGTCGCGGCCGGTACCTGGGACGCCGAGGCGCTCGCGGCCGCCGGCGTCGAGACGCGTCACCTCTTCCGCGTGGTGGATCGGGCCGAGGGGCGGCGCGGGCTGCGCCGCGAGTGGGCCGCCCGCTGGCCGGCGCTGCACGCCGTGCCCTGGCTTCCCGCCGTGGGCGACGGCGCGGCCGGCAACGTCGGCTCCGACTGCCTCGGGCCGGACCGGATCGCGCTCAACGTCGGCACCTCCGCCGCGCTGCGCGTCGCCACCGGCGGCGCCCAGCCGCCGCCGCCCGGTCTCTGGCGCTACGGCGTCGACCGCGAGCGCCTGCTGCTCGGCGGCGCCACCTCCGAAGGGGGCAACGTGTACGCGTGGTGCCGCGAGGTCTTGCGGTTGCCCGACGACGCGACGCTGGAGCAGCGGCTGGAGGCGATGACGCCCGACGCCCACGGGCTCACCGTGCTGCCGTTCCTGGCCGGCGAGCGGGCGCCCGGCTGGCGCGGCGACCGCCGCGGCGCGGTGGCCGGGCTCTCGCTCGACACCGGCCCGCTCGAGATCGTGCGCGCCGCCCTGGAGGCGGTCGCGCTGCGCCTGGCGCTCGTCTACCGGTTGCTGGCGCCGCATGCCGCGCGCGAGCACCGCATCGTCGCCTCCGGCGGCGCCGTCACCCGCTCGCGCGCGTGGACGCAAATGCTCGCGGATGCGCTCGGCCACCCGGTGACGTGGTCGCACGAGCCGGAGACCACCAGTCGCGGCGTCGCGCTGCTGGCGTGGCACGCGCTGGGCGCGCTCCCCGACCTCGCCGCCGCCCGCGCGCCGCTCGGCGAGACCTTCGAACCCGATCGCGCGCGGCACGCGCGCTACCGCGACGCGCTCGACCGGCAGCGCGCGTTGGACGAAAGGGTATGATCTCCTTCATGGACGCGACGGCCGAGCTCCGCATCGCCGAGGATCCGAGCGCGCTCGCGGAGATCGCCGCGCAAGAGGTGCTCGCGGTCGCGCGCGCCGCCGTCGCCGCGCACGGGCGCTTCACGGTGGCCCTGGCGGGCGGCTCCACGCCGCGTGCGACGTACACGCGCCTGGCGCAGCCGCCGCTCGCCGCCCAGATGCCGTGGGACCGCACCGTCGTCTTTTTCGGCGACGAGCGGGGCGTCCCCCCGGATCACGCGGACTCGAATTACGGCATGGCGCGCGCGGCGCTGCTGTCGCGGGTGCCGATCCCGCTCGAGCGCATCTTCCGCATCCCCGGTGAAGGCGCCGATCCCGAGGCCGTCGCCGCCGAGTACGCGAGGACGCTGGGTGAGGTGCTGGGCGTGCGGCGCGGCGAGGTGCCGCGGCTCGATCTGGTCCTCCTCGGCCTCGGCGTCGACGGCCACACCGCCTCGCTCTTCCCGGGCTCGCCCGTGCTCAAGGAGACCTTCCGCACGGTGGCCGCGGTCCACGCGGCGGCCGCGACCATCCCGCAGCGCTTCACGCTCACCTACCCGATCCTCAACGCCGCCGCCTGCGTCATCTATCTCGTCTCGGGCGCGGAGAAGGCCAAGGTCGTGAAGGCCGCGCTCGGCGACCGCTCGAGCGGACTGCCGGCGGCGATGGTGCGCCCGACCGCGGGCCGCCTGCTCTGGATCCTCGATCGCGCGGCGGCCGCACTGCTGCCCTCACGGAGGACGTCCTGATGGAGCTCGGGTTCGTGGGTCTCGGCCGCATGGGCGGCAGCATGGTCACGCGGCTGGCCCGCGGCGGCCACCGCGTCGTCGCGTGGGATCCCTCCGCCGACGCCACGGCGCGCGCGCGCGACAACGGCGCCGACCTCGCCGCCTCGCTCGCCGAGCTGCCGAAGACCCTCAAGCCCCCGCGCGCGGTGTGGGTGATGGTCCCCGCCGGCGAGCCGACGGAGTCGACGATCCGGGCGCTCTCCGGGGTGCTCGAGCGCGGCGACACGATCGTCGACGGGGGTAACACGAAGTGGAAGGACGACATCCGGCGCGGCAAGGAGCTGGCCACGCGCGGCCTGTCCTACGTCGACGCCGGCACCAGCGGCGGCATCTGGGGACTGCAGAACGGCTACTGCCTGATGGTCGGCGGCGACAAGGCGGCGGTCGACCGGCTGGCGGCCGTCTTCACCACGCTCGCGCCGCCCGACGGCTGGCTGCACGTGGGCGGGATCGGCGCGGGCCACTACGTGAAGATGATCCACAACGGCATCGAGTACGCGATGATGCAGGGCTACGCCGAGGGCTTCGAGCTCATGTCCGCCTCGGAGTACGGGCTCGACCTGCCGAAGATCGCCCGGCTCTGGAACCAAGGCTCCGTCGTCCGCTCGTGGCTCCTCGAGCTGGCGGCGGCGGCGCTGGCGGCCGATCCGAAGCTCGACGACCTCAAGCCGTATGTCGAGGACTCGGGCGAGGGCCGGTGGACGGTGGAAGATGCCGTCGACAAGTCGGTGCCGGCGCCCACCATCACCGCCGCGCTCTTCGCGCGCTTCCGCTCGCGGCGCGACAATTCGTTCGCGGACCGGCTGCTCGCCGCGCTTCGCAACCAGTTCGGTGGCCATGCCGTACGCCGATGAGCCGTTCGCGCTCGTCATCTTCGGCGCGTCGGGCGACCTGACGCACCGCAAGCTCATCCCCGCGCTGTGGAGCCTCTACGCGGCCCGCACGCTGCCCGAGCCCTTCGCCATCATCGGCACCGCGCGCAGCGAGATGTCCGACGCGGAGTACCGCGGGCGCGCGCGCGAGAGCGTGACGCGCTTCGCGCGGCTCAAGATTCCCTCGGAGCACGTGTGGGACCGGTTCGCGGGCAGCGTGTACTACGTCGCCGGTGACCCGACGGGCCCGGAGCTGTACGGTCGCCTCAAGCAGCGGCTCGAGCAGATCGAGAGCGCGCGCGGCGGCCCGCGCAACCGGCTCTTCTATTGCGCGACGCCGCCGAGCCTCTACCACGACATCGTCGCCAACCTCGGCGCCGCCGGCCTCGCCCGCGTGGAGGGCGGCTGGACGCGCATCATCGTCGAGAAGCCGTTCGGCCGCGACCTCGAGAGCGCGCGGGCGCTCAACCGCCAGCTCACCAGCGTCTTCGCGGAGGAACAGGTCTATCGGATCGATCACTACCTCGGCAAGGAGACGGTCCAGAACATCCTCGTCTTCCGCTTCGCCAACGGCATCTTCGAGCCGGTGTGGAACCGCAACCACGTGGCCGAGGTGCAGATCACGGTGGCGGAGACGATCGGGGTCGAGGGCCGTGGCTCCTATTACGAGGAGGCCGGCGCCCTGCGTGACATGGTCCAGAACCACATGCTCCAGCTGCTGTGCCTGATCGCGATGGAGCCGCCGGTGACCTTCGACGCCGGCCCCGTGCGCGACGAGAAGAACAAGGTCATGCACGCGATCCGGCCGATCGACCCGGCGAAGGTGGACGAGGTCGCGCTGCGCGCGCAGTACGGACCCGGCTACGTGGACGGCAAGCCGGTGCCGGGCTACCGCCAGGAGAAGGGCGTCAAGCCGGACTCGACGACCGAGACGTACGTCGCGCTGCGGCTCGAGATCGACAGCTGGCGCTGGGCGGGCGTGCCGTTCTATCTGCGGACGGGCAAGCGCCTGGGCAAGCGCGTGAGCGAGATCGCCATCCGCTTCCGGCGCACGCCGCACATGATCTTCCGCCGCGACCCCGCCGGCGTGGAGCCGAATCTCCTGGCCATTCGCATCCAGCCCGACGAGGGCATCTCGCTGCAGATCGTCGCCAAGGAGCCCGGGCCGGATCTCAAGCTCGCGCCGGTCACGCTCGACTTCAAGTATGGCGAGGTGTTCGGCGCCGAGCCGCCCGAGGCGTACGAGCGCCTGCTCCTGGACGCCATTCACGGCGACGCGACGCTCTACGCGCGCGGCGACTGGGTGGAGCAGGCGTGGGCGCTGCTGCAGCCGGTCCTCGACGCATGGAGTCGCCCGACGGCGGCGCTGCCCATCCACGAGGCGGGGTCCTGGGGGCCGCCGGAGGCCGACCCCTTCATCGCGCGTGACGGCGGCGCCTGGCGCCGGCCGTAAACGAGTGCTGGCGCCCCGGCCTTCCTTCGCAGGGACGGCCCGCACGATGGCCCTGATGCTGGGCGTCGTCGCGGTGGCGGCAGCGGCCGGCGCGGCGGGTCAGGACGCGCGCGGCGGCGCCGCGCGCGCGCCACGATTTGCCGACTATCCGGCCGGCGCCGCCTTTGTCGGTACGCCGGCGGCGCCGGACTTCAAACGCAATCCCGCCGCGGAAGCCTTTGCCAGGGAGCTTCGCGAAGGCGCGCGTCGCGGCCCCAACTTCGCCGGATATCTCCGCGTGGTCGAGTGGAGCTGCGGGATAAGCTGTCAACGCTGGATGGTCGTGAACACGCGGAATGGACGCATCCACGATTCGCCGGAGCCCGCCTTCAGCCTCGAATATCAGCTGAATAGCGTGCTGCTCGTCGTGAACACAGTCGGCCGCTTCACGGCGGCCGATCCGCCGGACGGCGTGCCGATCGCAAAATACTACGTGTGGCGCAACGACCGCCTGCAGCTCATCGACACGCGCGCGCCGAAGCGGACGCGTTCAGGGTCACGCTAGACGTGGTCCGGGCGCAGCGACCGGGCCGCGTTGTGTCCCGTCAGCGGATCTCACCTGGCGGCGAGAGCCGGGCGCTTCTACCCGTGCGAGGGCGCCTCCCAGTTCTGCGCGGCGTGACGTCCGGAGAGGCGTGTCAGCGAGCGGGCCGCCGGACGGCGCACGCTGTACTTACCCTCCGGATTGTGATTGAGGATCGACCGCGACGCATCACAACGCGCGCGGCTTGCTCGGCGGCGCGCTTACTTCGGCGCCTGCAGCACCCGCGCCGTGGTGTACTCGGCGTAGGTGTAGATCAATCCCTCCCACAGCAACACCTGCAGCGACGTGCCCTGCTTCTCGTAGACCTGATTGATACCGTGCTGCGCGGTCTTGGTCGTGTTCAGGTGCCGCCAGCCGTTGGCCTCGAGGGTCGTCCGGGTGGCGGTGGCCAGGCTCTCGATCTCGACCCGGCCGCGATAGACCTCGCGGGCGGCCTGCACCGTGGGCGTCTCGATGGACATGGACTCGCCCGACTGGTAGCTCATGCCCTTCGACACCGGGATGTCCTCGAACTGGCTCTTCACGGGCCGCGGAGGATTGCTGGCGCACGCGGCCAGCGCGAAGACGGCGGTCACGACGGTGATGACGCGTATGGAAAGCATGCGACGATCCTAGCAAGGTCCGCCGTCGCCGACCAAGGAAAAGGGGTCAGCGCAGGCGGATGAGCCGGGCGAAATCGGCCTCCACCGCGCGGGCGACCTCGCTCACCTGCTCGGCGGCCAGATCTTCGTCGAGCAGGAGCACGACGATGGCGCGCCCGCGCTTCGTCTTGCGGCCCACGTGCATCGACGCGATGTTGACGTTCAGCCCGCCGAGGATGGAGCCGATGCGTCCGACCATGCCGGGACGGTCCTCGTACGAGAGGACCAGGATGTAACCCTCGGGGGTGAATTCGATATCCATGTCGCGCATCCGCACGATGCGCGGCTGGCCGTCGAAGACGGTGCCCGCGATGAGCTTCTTGCCCTCGGCCGTCTGCGTGCACACCGTCAGCATGCTCTTGTAGGCACCCGTCGATTCCGTGCGGTGGATCGCCACCTCCACGCCGCGCTCGCGCGCGACAAGGTGCGCGTTGACGAGGTTGACGGGCCCGGCCGTCACCGGATCGAGGAGCCCGGCCAGCACCCCGCGGGCGAGCAGCTCCGGATCCGTCTCCGCGATGGCCCCGGCCACCGTCACCTCCACGCGCGCGAGGTGCTCGGGATCGAGCTGCACGCAGAAGCGTCCGAGCACCTCGGCCAGCGCGACGAAGGGGCGCAGCTCCTCCACCGTGGTCGCGTCGGCGACGGGGATGTTGACCGCGTGCTCGACGAGGGCGCCGTCGCGGAAGGCCACGAGCTGGCGCGCCACGTCGACCGCGACGTTCACCTGCGCCTCCGCGGAGTTGGCGCCGAGGTGCGGCGTCACCACCACGCGCGGGTGCGCGATGAGCCGGCGCAGGGTCTCCGAGCGCGGCGGCTCCTCGCTCCAGACGTCGATGGCCGCGCCCGCGACGTGGCCGCTCTCCAGCGCGGCGAGCAGGTCCGCCTCCACCACGATGCCGCCGCGCGCGCAGTTGACGACGCGCGCGCCCGGCCGCAGCAGGCCCAGCTCGCGCGCGCCCGCCATGCCCTCAGTCTCGGGGATCAGCGGCACGTGGAACGTGATGACGTCGGCCTCACGCAGGAGCGCATCGAAGTCCGGCACCAGGCGCGCGCCGACGTCGCGCGCACGCGCCTCCGGAATGTAGGGATCGTAGACGAGCAACCGCGCCGGCTCGAAGCCGCGCAGCCGCGCGGCCACACGCGAGCCGACCTTGCCGAGCCCGACCACGCCGAGCGTCTTGCGGTGCAGCTCGGCGCCATAGATCGAGCGGTCCCACTCGAGCGCTTTCAGCCTCGCGTGCGCCTCCGGGATGCGCCGCACGAGCGCGAGCAGCATGCCGACCGTGTGCTCGGCGGCCGACACGACGTTGCCGTGCGGCGCGTTGACGACGACCACCCCGCGGCGAGAGCACGCGTCGACGTCGATATTGTCCACGCCCACGCCCGCGCGCCCGATGATGCGCAGCCGCGGCGCGCGGTCGAGCAGGGCGGCCGTCACCGCCGTCGACGAGCGCGTGACGAGCGCCTCGCAGTCGGCGAGCGCCTCCGCCAGCGCCTCCGGCGACGGCTTCATGAGCTGGCGGACGTCGAAGTCGTGCTCGCGCAGGTGGGCGAGGCCCTCCGGCGCGATGGCGTCGATGACGACCGTGCGCACGTCAGCCCTGGATCGAGTAGCCGCCGTCCACGGCGATGGCGGTGCCCGTCACGAAGTCGGAGGCGGCGCTGGCGAGGAACACGGCGACGCCCGACATGTCGTCGATCGTTCCCCAGCGCTTGGCTGGGGTGCGATGCAGCACGTTCTCGTTGAGACCGGGTACCTCGCGCTTGGCCGCGTTCGTGAGGTCGGTCTCGATCCAGCCCGGCAGCACCGCGTTGACCTGGATGTTGTCGGCCGCCCACGCGGTGGCCATCGACTTGGTCAGCTGCACGATGCCGCCCTTCGAGGCGGCGTAGGCCGGCGCGAACGAGGCGCCGAAGATCGACATCATCGAGCCGATGTTGATCACCTTGCCACCGCCCGCCTGCTTCATCAGCGGATACGCGGCGTGCGAGCACAGGAAGGCCGAGGTCAAGTTCGTGTCCAGGACGCGATGCCACTCGGCCAACGTGTACTCGTGGATCGGCTTGCGGATGTTGGTGCCCGCGTTGTTGACGAGGACGTCGAGACGGCCGAAGCGCTCCCGCGTCGCGGCCACGAGGCGCGCGACGGCCGCCTCGTCGGTCACGTCGACGCTCACGGCGAGCGCCGTGGTGCCGAGCGCCTCGAGCTCCGCCACCGCTTGACGCGACTTGTCCGCGTTGCGCGCCGCCACCACGATGCTGGCGCCCGCGGCGGCGAGACCGCGCGCCATGCCCAGCCCTATCCCGCCGTTGCCACCGGTTACGATGGCCACCCGTCCCTTGAGGTCGAACACGCTAGGCCTCCCGTCCGCTGTAAGGCTTACACAGGCGATGCGCTCGTTGTAGTTCTTGCAACTACCCCGATTTCGCTCCGCTTATCTGTCGCGCGGTTGCGAAGCGCTTCGCTGTGGCATGGCCGCTGCACCACACGCGCGCGAAGCCCGCGCATTGAACCGGACGGAGGGTACCTCAATGATCGCCGACGTTCGACTCTTTCGCCACGGCGCCTCCGTCGGCTCGCGCGTGGCGCCCCACGTCTGGGTATTCGTCCTCGCCGGCAGCGCGCCCCGACGCGGGCCGACGGCGCTCAAGCGCGCGCTCGATCGCGCGACACGGCTGGCACCCGCGCATCGCGTCGTGGCGATCGTGTCGCGTGACTCCGCGCGGGCGTGCGCCGGGGTCCTCGCCGAGACGCCGGACGTCGCCACGATCGTGCAGCCCGCCTACCGCGGCAGCGCCGCCGAGCTGTTCCTGCCCGCGCTCCTGGTGGCGCGTCGTGATCCGGACGCGGTCGTCCTCGCGCTGCGCGCCGACGAGACCCACGACGGGCCCGTCGCGCCGTGCCTGGCGCGCGCGATCCGCGCCGTCGACCTGCGGCCCGACCTGACCGTCCTCGTCGGCGCGCGCCCGCGGACGACGCGCGCGGCCGACGGCTTCGTCGAGCCGGGCTCGCCGCTGGAGGGATGCGAGGAGCTCTTCCTGCTCGCCGTGCGGCGCTTCGTGTACGAGGCGCCGCGCGGGCTCTGCGCGCGAGATTTGCTGGCGCCGGCCGCGCTCGCGGCGCGCGCCCGCGCGCTGGTCGCCCTCGGCCGGCGCTACATCCCCGAGGTGCTGGAGACGCTCGAGCCGCTCGAGGGCGTGGCCGATGCGCTGGAGGCGACGCTGCTCTGCGAGGCGGTCTACGAGTGCATGCCGTACGCGAGCCTCTCGCGCGAGTTCCTCGAGCGCGTGCCGGACCTGGCCGTGCTGCCCGTCCCCGACGCGCTGCTCGACGTGGGCGACGCCGCCGTCCACCTTGCCTCCTGAGATGACGTCGCTCGCGTACGTCGCGACGCTGCGTCTCGGTCTCCGTCGTCACCGCACGCACGCGGTCTGGGCGCCGGCCGGCATCCCGGTCACCGTCGCCCCCTCGTGGCTGCTCGGCGTCGCTCTCACCGCGTGGACCGTCGCCGACGCGCTGCTGCCCGAGGCGGTGCCCGGCCGCTCGACGGGCGCCTACGCCACCATCGGCGTCGCCACCGCGGCCACGCTCGCGCTGACGCTCGCGCTCCACGAGGCGGCGCACTCCGCCGTGGCGCGGCGTGCGGGCCTCGACGTGTGTCGAATCACGCTCTCGTTCCTCGGCGGCGCGCTGGAGCTGGCGGGGCCGCCCGCGACGCCGGGGGTCGAGGCGCGCGTCGCGCTGGCGGGGCCGCTCGCGAGCGCCGGCGCCGCGCTGCTCGCCACCGCCGCGCACCTGATGCTGGTCGCGGCCGGCGTCGACCCGCTGCTGCCCGCGGCCGCCGCGGTGATCGCCATCGGCAACGTGCTCATCGCCGTCTTCAATTGTCTGCCCGCTCTGCCGCTCGACGGCGGGCGCATCCTGCACGCCGCGGTTTGGGCGCTCACCGGGCGCGAGGCGACCGGCGCGCGTCTGGCGACCGTCACGGGACGCGGCCTCGGTGTCGTGCTGCTGGGCGTCGCGATCGTCGCGTCGGCGTCGGGCGACGCCGCGCTGGCCATCTGGCTCGGCCTGCTGGGCCTGACGCTGCGGGGCGGGGTGATTGCCTAACTAATGACATGGGGGGCCCCGAAATGGCCCCCCAACCCCCCCAACGCTCGTCGCGCCCCGGCGAAGCCGGGGCGCGCCTCGACCCCCAACGTTCGGAGCGCCCCGGCGAAGCTGTGGCGCGCCTCGACCCTCAACGCTCGTCGCGCCCCGGCGAAGCCGGGGCGCGCCTCGACCCAACGTTCGGAGCGCCCCGGCACAGCCGGGTCGCTCCTCTAAACCCCTCGATAACCCGACAGCCTAGCGGGCCGCCGGCAGCCGGAGCGTGACGCGCGCGCCATCGCGCAGCGACTCGAACTCCAGCGTGCCGGCGTGCAGCCGCGCCACGCGCTCGACGATGACCAGCCCGAGGCCGGGGTGGCCGGGTTTCGTCGAGTGCAGCAGGTGGATCAGCAGCTTCGGGTTGGTCGTCCGCAGTCCCGGTCCGCGATCGCGCACCGCGAGCACCGCCTGACCGTCGGCCTCTGTCACGCCGGACACCTCCGGTGGCGGCGACCCCGCCGGCGTCGCCTCCACCGCATTGGCGATCAGCTCGCCGATCGCGCGGACCAGCAGGGCCTCGTCGCCCCTCACGCACGGCCAGGCGCCGGCGGTGAGCGTGACGCCCGCGTGCCCGCCCGCCTCGCACGCGCGCTCGACCAGCGCTCTCAGATCGTGCGTGCGCGGTGGATCCGGCTCGAGCGCGGCGACGCCCAGCGCCGCCGGCAGCATCTCGGACAGTCGGCCGAGCTGCTGCAGCACGGTGCGGAGGCTTTCGGCGGCCGCGGGATCGTCGGCGACGGTCCGCTTGAGGACTTCGAGATGGATGACCGCGGAGTTGAGCGGGCCACGCAGGTCGTGCAGCAGCCGGGCGAGCTCGGCGGGCAACGGCCGGTCGGTGGACCCGCCGGACGCGCCCGTCATCAGGTCAGGCGGGCCGACTTCACCGCCTGGATGCCGTATTTCGCCAGCTTGTTGTAGAGCGTCTTGAGGCTGATGCCGAGCAGCTGCGCCGCTTTGCGCTTGTCCTGACCGGTCTCCTCGAGCGCGCGCAGGATCAGATCGCGCTCCATCTCGCGGATCGGCGTCACCGAGCCCGCGGCGGTCCCCGTCGCGGGCACGGTGCCACGCAGGACGTTGTCCGGCAGGTGCTCGCTCGCGATGAGGCCGGTGCCGCTCAGCACGACGGCGCGCTGGATCACGTTGCGCAGCTCGCGGACGTTGCCCGGCCACGAGTAGCGCTCCAGCTCCTTCTCCGTCTCGGGAGCAAGGCCGCGCACCTGGCGGTTGTCCTGCCGGTTGAACTCGTCGATGAACGTGCGCGCGAGCAACGGGATGTCGTCCTTGCGGTCGCGCAGGGCCGGCAGGTGGATCGAGAACACGTTGAGCCGGTAGAAGAGGTCCTCGCGCAGCTGGTTGGCCGTGATGGCCTCCGTGGGAACGCGGTTGGTGGCGGCCACCACGCGCACGTCCACCTGGATCTCCGACTTGCCGCCGCCCACGCGCCGGAAGTTGCCCTCCTGGAGCACGCGCAGCAGCTTGGCCTGCGTGTTGGAGTCCATCTCCGCGATCTCGTCGAGGAAGAGCGTGCCGCCGTCGGCCAGCTCGAAGCAGCCCAGCCGCCGCTCGGTGGCGCCGGTGAAGGCGCCGCGCTCGTGGCCGAACAGCTCGCTCTCGATCAGCGTCTCGGGAATCGCCGCGCAGTTGATGGCGACGAAGGGCTTGTTGCGCCGGTTCGAGAGGTCGTGGATCGTGCGCGCGACCAGCTCCTTGCCGGTGCCGCTCTCGCCGTAGACGAGCACCGGGGCCGTGCTCGTGGCCGCCAGCTCGATCCAGCGATAGACCTCCTGCATGCTGCGCGACTGGCCGACCAGCTGGCCGAAGGAGCCCTTCTGGCGGAGCTGATGCCGCAGGAAGTTCACCTCGCGAGACAGCGACTCCTGCTCGATCGATTTCTCGAGCAAGACTTGAAGCCGCGTGGCGTCCACGGGCTTGGTGAGGTAGTCGAACGCGCCATGGCGCATCGCCTCCACCGCGCTCTCGACACTGCCGTGGCCGGTGACGAGGAGGACGATGGGCGGCCGACCCGTCTCCCGGAGCTTCTGCAGCAGGGTGAGGCCGTCCATCTCGGGCAGGACGAGGTCCGTCAGCACGACGGCCGGATGCTGGGTCTCGATGAGGTTGAGCGCCTCCTCGCCCGAGGATGCGGTCTCCACCTCGTAGCCCCATTGGCCGACGAGCCGCGCCAGGCCTTCGCGCTCGGCCGGCTCGTCGTCGACCACGAGGATCTTGCCGCCCTTTGCCTGATCGCGTCTATTCGGGCTCATGGGTCTGATTATCGCGCCTCGCGGCGCGCGCGGCGAGCCGCGCGACGGTCGGAGACCTACTTCTTGACCTGCAGGTTGTTGACGACGCTCTTCACGCCCTTGGCCTGCCATGCAAGCTGCTCGGCGCGGGCTTTCTGCTCTGCGGACTCCACGACACCGTTAAGGTAAACAGTCGCATTGTTGGTGTCAACGTCCACGCGGGTCAGGTTCGACGGCTTGTCCGCGACGAGCTTGGCCTTCACCGAGGCGGTGATGGTCGCGTCGTCGATGCTCTCGCCCGCCGTCTTGCCGGTCGCCGAGTGGCAGCCGGCGACGAGCGACAGCATCACCAGCAGCGCGGCCACGAGTCTGAATCGGCCATCCATGGACGGTTCTCCTGCGCCTGGGGGTGGGTGACTACGCCGCGCGGCCAAGACCCTGTTCGAGCCGCGCCTGACACGCCACGCAGCGCGTGGCGAACGGCAGGATCTTCAGGCGCGCCTTCGGGATCTCCTCGCCGCACTCCCGGCAGATACCATAGCGACCCGCGTCGATGTCCGCGAGGGCGCGATCGATCTCTTCCAGCTGGCGTGCGCGTGTATCCACGACCGCAGCCACGACCTCGTCGTCGTGGGTGATCGACGCCATGCCGAACGGGTCCTTGAAGACCTCGCGGCGGTGATCGTCTTCTCGCGACGAGCGTGTGCTCGAGGAAATCGCGCTCGTCAGTGCGTCCCGCTTCGTCTCCAACTCCCGCTTGATCGATCGCATTGTCTCCTCCGCTGGACCTGGGCTCGGCGGGTCTCACCGCAGAACGCGTGCCAATGCGCGTGCGGCCCACAAGCGTGCGTCACCACTGGCGCTTTCGAACGGTGGAGCCGGTGATATGAGGTGGCGCGCGCCCGAGGCTGTAACAGTTACACCCCAATCCGGCGAAACATTTTCAATTCGCGAGCCGCCACGCGCGCGGAGCGCACTCACAACTGTCGACACGACGGCGGGATGCATTCCGTCGCCACTGCTGGCACGTCCGCTGCAGCCCTCGGGGCCACACAGTCTTCGTTGACCCGGGAGGTCAGACGCCATGGCACACACCTCGTCCGCTCATCCGCTCCCGTCCGATGCCGGGGCGCGTCCCGAGGCGCGGGAACTGCTGTTCAAGCCCGACCGTCCACGGGCCATCGACCGCCACATCGACTACTTCGGCGGGGTGACCGAGACCCTGGCCGAGAGCGACGACGACCGCTGCGGCGACGCGTTCCTGGAGGCCCTGGCATGAGGCGGCTGGCGCGGATCGCCG
>QHSB01000300.1 GCA_003220335.1 Candidatus Rokuibacteriota bacterium | reverse complement strand
CCTCGTCCCCTGGGAGCGCGTCTTCGTCCTGGGCGACGTCGACCTCATCAACAACACCGCCATGACGACGCACTCGGCGGCGCATACCGCGCACCAGGGGGCCGCGAAGAATCTGGCCAAGTGCGAGTTCGTTCTCGGGGTGGCGCTGCACATGACGCAGACGCTGGGGAACGCGCACCTGCCGCATTCGGAGGAACGGCTCGCCGAGCTCACGATGTACACGGAGCTGATGCGCGCATGCATCCGATCGGCCGAGGCCGACGCGACGCTCGACCAGTGGGGCGTCATGTGTCCGGTCCCCCTGCAGATCGAGCTGACCCGCAATCTCTTCATGACGGCCTATCCGCGCATGGCGGAGATCCTGGAGCTGCTCGGCTCCAGCAGCTTCATGATCGTGCCGAGCGAGGCGGACTTCCGGAGCCCCGTCGCCCCGGACATCGAGCAATACCTGGCGACCGACACGGCGACCGCCCGCGACCGCGTCAAGCTGTTCCGTCTGGCGTGGGACATCGCGGGCAGCTCGTTCGGGAGCCGCCAGGTTCTCTACGAGCGCTTCTTCGCCAGCGACCCACTCACCCGGGCGCGCGCGTTGAACGCCCTGTATCCGAAAGAAGACGTCATGCGGCGGGTGCGAGAGTTTCTCGACGAGGAGCCAACGTAGCTCGCCACGGAGGTCGTCCATGCACAGGCTGATCGCACATCTGACCGGTGTTCTCCTCCTCCTGCTCCCGCTCGTTGCGCACGCGCTTCCCACCGCGACGCCGGAGGAGGTCGGACTCTCGAGAGAGCGCCTGGCCCGCATCGCGCCGGCCCTCTCGCGGCAGATCGAGGCCAAGAGCTTCCCCGGGGCGGTGGCCATCGTCGCGCGCAAAGGGCGGATCGCGTATTTCGAGGCGATCGGCCAGCTCGATCCCAGGAGCGCGACGCCGATGTCGAAGGACGCGATCTTTCGCCTCTACTCGATGACGAAGCCGTTCACGTCGGTGGCGGCGATGATGCTGGTCGAAGAGGGCCGCCTGCGCTTGACGGATCCGGTCGGGATGTACCTGCCGCAGCTCGGACACCTCGAGGTCCTGGCGCCGAGCACCGACGCGAGCGGGAAGACGACGTACACGACGGTCGCGGCGGAGCGTCCGGTGACGGTGTACGACCTGCTCCGGCACACGTCGGGGATGGTCTACGGCGGGTTCACGCCGAACGCCGAGCTCAAGGAGCTCTACGCGAAGGCGAACGTCACGTGGTCGGGCGTCACCCCGGCGGAGCAGCTCGAGAACCTCGCCAAGGTTCCGCTGGCTCGCCAGCCCGGAACGATGTGGGAGTACGGCCTGTCGACGGACGTCGTCGGTCGCGTCGTCGAGGCAGTGACCGGCTCGACGCTCAGCCGGTTCCTCGACGAGCGGGTGTTCCGGCCGCTGCGGATGAAGGACACGACGTTTCACGTTCAGGGCGGGCAGGTGAAGCGCCTCGCCCAGCCGCTCGAGACCGATCGGGCGACCGGCAAGCCCATCACGCTTCTCGACGTCACCACGGCGCAGAAGAACGACGCCGGTGGCGCCGGCGCCGCCGGCACGGCGCTGGACTACGCGCGATTTTCACAGATGCTCGCGAACGGCGGAAAGCTGGACGGCCAGCGGCTGCTCGCGCGCACGATCGTCCGCCACATGACGTCGGACCACCTCGGCGACATCAAGCCGGCCCATCAGATCCTGCCGCCCGGCTACGGCTTCGGTCTCGGCTTTGCCGTCCGCCGCGCCGACGGCCTGAACGGCGCGCCGAGCTCAGCCGGCGAGTTCAACTGGGGCGGCGCCGGCGGCACCGCGTTCTGGGTCGATCCGAAGGAGCAGCTGGTCGCCGTCCTGATGACCCAGGCCCAGCCCGGCCCGTGGCAGCGCGAGTTCAAGGAGCTGTTCCGCCAGCTCGTGTATCAGGCCATCGCGGAGTGACTGACGACGCGAGCAGGTCGCGGTGGAGGTAATCGATGGCTCTTGATTCAGCAGTCTGGCCGAGCTTGCAGCTCGCGGAATGGCAGGACACGCACGACACCCTGCACATGTGGATGCAGATCGTCGGGAAAACGCGACTTGCCCTGGCACCGCCTGAGAATCACTGGTGGCACGTGACGCTGTACGTCAGCGCGCGCGGATTGGTCACGTCGCCGATCCCGTACCGATCTCGCGCCTTCGACGTCGAGTTCGATTTCATCGACCATCGGCTGGTCGTGAACACGAGCGACGGCGCAACGCGCAGCATCGCGCTGCGACCGCAAGCGGTCGCGGACTTTTATCGAGAATACATGGGCATGCTCGACACTCTGGGAATTGCCGTGAAGATATGGCCCGTACCCGTTGAGGTCGAGGCGCCGATCCCGTTCCTGGACGATCGTCGCCACGCTTCGTACGATCCCGAGCTCGCTCAGCGATTCTTTCACATGCTGCTGCACGCCAACCGCGCCCTGACACGGTTCAAAGGTCGATTCCTCGGGAAGGCAAGTCCGGTGCATTTCTTCTGGGGTGCCTTCGATCTGGCCCTCACCCGGTTCAGCGGGCGCCGCGCGCCGGAACCCAAGAACACCGAGTGGCGGGTTCTTCGCGAGGCGATGTCTCACGAGGAAATCAGCTTTGGATTCTGGCCGGGCAGCGGAACGGTCGCCGAGCCTGCGTTCTATGCGTACGTGCGGCCCGAGCCGCCGCGCCTACCTACGGTGTCGGTCCGGCCGAGCACCGCGTACTACAGCCGCGAGCTCGCCGACTTCATTCTGCCGTACGAATCGGTCCGGTCGGTGTCGTCGCCGGATGACGCCGTGCTCGACTTCTGTCAGAGCGTCTACGACGCCGGCGCTGACTTGGCTCGTTGGGATCGCGCCGCGCTCGATCGGCCGCCGGCGGAGTGGCCGTAGGCCTGCACGCAGCACTGAAGAATCTAATAGCGGAATCGAACACCGTACAGCACGTCGTAGCCGGTGGGTAGAGCTGCGGCAGGCGCTTTCGCGCCTGCCGACGTGAAGCCGTCGACCGTGGTCGTCGTGATGTCGTACGACCCGAACAGCGTCGCATCCTTGCTCAGCCGCCAGTTGAAACCTGCTCCCGCTTTTGCGCCGAGACGAAGGACGGGATCAGCCGGAATTCCGGTCAGGCCAGAAAGATCTTGCGGTTGATCGACGAAGAGCGCCGGACCAAGGACGAGGTAGGGCTCGATCGGCAGCTCAGCCGTCGGCCATTTCAGCTTGATATCGAATGACACCGCCCTGCCGCGCGGCTCGCGGTCGCCCGGCGCGATGAGCTCCCAGTGAAGCGGTGAGACGCCGAACCCGAGGCCAACGGAAGGGCCGCCCTTGGCGGCGAGCTCGAGAAGGTTATCGCTCGACGCACCGGCCTCCGTCCGCACCGGCGCGGCGCCCGCGGCGACAATCGCCGCCACGATTCCGAGGCACCGCAATAACCGTTGGTTCATACGTGACTTCGATGCATTGATGAGGCCGATTATGCATCGGTCCGATGGTCACACGCAATCGCGAGAGGAGCACGTAGCGCAGTGCACAAATGGGTTGTGATACGCCGTGAGCCTGTGCCACCATCACGGGCCATGACCTTCGGCGCGACGGTAAGAAGGGCAGCAGGTCTCGTCGTGCTCGTGCTCCTGAGCGTCACGACATCCGGGACGGCCGTGGCTGAGCCGGCGACCCAAGCCCGGCTGACCGATGCCTATCGATCGCTTCCCTTCAGCTTCGAGCCGAACCTTGGCCAGAGCGACGCGCGCGTGAAATTCCTGGCCCGCACGCGCGGAATCACCGTGTTCCTCACCGCGACCGACACCGTGCTCTCGACGGGACGGAGCGCGGTTCGCATGCGGCTCGTCGGCGCGAATTCGGCAGCTCGGATCGAGGGGCTCGACGCCCTGCCCGGGCGAAGCCACTCGTTCATCGGCCGCGATCCCAGCCGCTGGCGCACGGATGTGCCGACCTACACGCGCGTGGCCTATCGCGACATCTACCCCGGCATCGACCTGGTCTACTACGGCACCCAGGAGCGACAGCTCGAATACGACTTCGTCGTCGGTCCGGGCGCCGACCCGCGGGCGATCCGGCTGACGTTCGACGGCGTGGACCGGCTCGAGCTGAACGGGACCGGCGATCTCGTGCTGCACGTCGGCGACACCTCGCTTCGCTTCGGAAAGCCGCTCGTCTACCAGCGCTCGGAGGGCGCCCGGCGCAAGGTGGCGGGCCGATGGGCTTTCGAGAACCGGACGACGGTCGGATTCCACGTCGGCAGCTACGACGCGCGCCGGCCCCTCGTCATCGACCCCACGATCGTGCTGGCCACGTACGTCGGCGGCGGCCTCACCGACCAGGCGTTCGCGATCGCCCTCGACGCTTCAGCCAACGTCTACCTCACGGGCAACACGAACTCGGCCGACTTCCCGACGACGGTGGGCGCATTTCAGCCGACACCGCCGAGCGCCCGGGTCGACGCGTTCGTCGTGAAGCTCAACAGCGCCTTCACCGCGAGGACGTATTCGACATACCTCGGGGGAACGACCGGCGACGACGCAGGTCGAGGGATCGCCGTCGACGCGACCGGCAACGCGTACGTCACGGGCTTCACGGCCTCCACCGA
>QHSB01000299.1 GCA_003220335.1 Candidatus Rokuibacteriota bacterium | reverse complement strand
GTTCCAGTTCTACTACGCGGAGAACCTGGACCTGCTGCGCGAGGCGGGCGCCGAGCTGGTGGAGTGGAGCCCGCTCGCCGACGGCGAGCCGCCCGACGTCGACGGACTCTACTTCGGCGGCGGCTACCCCGAGCTCGATGCGCAGCAGCTCGCCGACAATGCGCGGTGCCGCCAGAGTGTGCGTCGCTTCGCGCTGGACGCCGGCCGCCCCGTCTACGCCGAGTGCGGCGGTCTCATGTATCTCGCGGAGTCGCTGGAGGACGCCGAGGGGCGCGTGCACGAGATGGTCGGCCTGCTGCCGGCGCGCGTGACGATGCGGCCGCCGCGGATGTCGCTCGGCTATCTCGGCGTCACGCTCACGGCGCCCACGCCGCTCGGCCCCGCCGGCACGGTCGCGCGGGGCCAGGAATTCCACTTCTCGACCCTCTCGCCCGTGCCGGCGAGCGTGCCGCGCGCCTATGGCGTCACGGCGCCCGGTGGTGCGACGCGGGCCGAGGGCTATGTGGTCGGCCGATCGCTCATGAGCTACGTGCACCTGCACTTCGCGTCCAACCCCGCGCTCGCGCGCGGCTTCGTGGACGCGTGCGCGGCCGCCCGGCGGTGAGGCTCGCGGCGTGCGTCATGGTGCAGGGCACCGCCTCCGGCGTCGGCAAGAGCCTGCTCGCCGCCGCCCTGTGTCGAATCTTCGCGCGCGCCGGCCACCGCGTGGCGCCGTTCAAGTCACAGAACATGTCGCTCAACGCCGCCGTGACCGCGGACGGCGGCGAGATCGGCCGGGCGCAGGCCGTGCAGGCGGCCGCCGCCGGCATCGAGCCCACGGTCGACATGAATCCGATCTTGCTGAAGCCGGAGACCGACGAGCGCTCGCAGGTCGTCGTGCGCGGCCGCGCCGTCGGGAGTCTCGACTGGCGCGGCTATGGACGCCTGGCGCCGACGCTCTGGCCCGTGATCGTCGAGAGCCTCGAGCGGCTGCGCCGCGCGCACGATCTCGTCGTCATCGAGGGCGCCGGGAGCCCCGCCGAGATCAACCTCAAGTTCGATCTCGCCAACATGCGCGTGGCGGCTCTCGCGGGCGCGCCCGTGGTGCTGGTGGGCGACATCGAGCGCGGCGGCGTCTTCGCCGCCCTCGTCGGTACGCTGGCGCTGCTCGCCCCCGACGACCGCGCGCGTGTCGCGGGGCTCGTCGTCAATCGCTTCCGCGGCGATCCGAGCGTGCTCGGAGCCGGGCTCGATCTCCTCACGGCGCGTACGGGCGTGCCCGTGCTCGGTGTCGTGCCGCATCTCGGCGAGGCGCCGCTGCCGGAAGAGGACTCGCTGGGGCTCGAGAGCATCCCGCGCGACGTCGCCGACGAGCGGCTGAGCGTGGCCGTGCCCCGACTGCCGCGCATCGCGAACTTCGACGATCTCGAGCCGCTGGCCGCCGAGCCGGGCGTGGCCGTGCGCTTCGTCGCACACCCCGAGGCGGTCGATCGCTCGGACGTCGTCGTTCTTCCCGGCAGCAAGACGACCGTGGCCGATCTCGCGTGGCTGCGCGAGCGCGGGCTGGACGCGGCGATCGCGCGGGCCGCCGCCGACGGCCGCGCGGTCATCGGCATCTGCGGCGGCTATCAGATGCTCGGCGAGCGTCTGGACGATCCCGAGCACATCGAATCGGACACGGGGCGCGTGGCCGGGCTCGGCCTGCTCCCGGTCATCACCACGTTCGCGCGTGACAAGACGACGTCGCGCGTCCGCGCTCGCGTGCTGGCCGGCGGGCCGTTCGGCGCCGCCGCGGGCGCGGAGGTCGCCGGCTACGAAATCCACTGCGGGCGGACGACCGCCCACGGCGGCGCGCCGGTCTTCGCGCTGACGGAGCGCGCGGGCGCCCCGACCGAGACCGTCGACGGCACGTGCGCCGGCAGCGTGGTCGGGACCTATCTGCACGGCTGCCTGTCGAGCGGTGCCCTGCGCCGCGCGCTGCTGACCGTGGTGGCGGCGCGTCGCGGCGTCGTGCCGGATCCGCGCTGGGGCGCCGCGGTGCTGGCCGATCGCTACGACCGTCTGGCGGATCGCGTGGCGGCGGCGCTCGACCTCGAGGCGCTCGGCCGGCTCGCGCGCCGTCCGCTCGGCGCGGTGGCGCCATGATCCGCGCCGTGGCGCTGGTCGTGCTGCTCGCGCTGGCGTCGCCCGCACAGGCGCTCGTCCTGCGCGACATGCTCGGCCGCGAGATGACGCTGGCCGCCCCGCCGGCGCGCATCGTCTCGCTCGTACCGAGCGTCACCGAGAGCGCGTTCGCCGTGGGCGGCGAGGACCGGCTCGTCGGCGTGAGCGACTTCTGCGACTGGCCGCCGGCGGCACGGCTCAAGCCGCGCGTGGGCGGGATGGTCAACCCGAGCCTCGAGGCGATCGTCGCGCTCAGGCCCGATCTCGTCGTCGGCACCGACGAGGGCAACCGCGAGGAGACCTTCCTGCAGCTGCGGCGGCTCGGCATTCCCGTCTACGTCGTGCACGCCCACCGCGTGGCCGAGATGTACGACCTCATCGAGCGTGTCGGCGAGCTGACCGGTCGTCAGGCCGCGGTGGCCCCGCTCGTCGACGGCGTCCGGCGCCGCATCGACGCCGTGCGCGCCGCCGTGAAGGCGCGGCCGATCCCGCGCGTGCTCTACGTCCTGTGGCCCGATCCGTTGCTCGTGCCGGGCCGCGACTCGCACCTCACCGAGCTCATCGAGCTGGCGGGCGGCCGCTCGATCACCGCCGAGGAGAGGGTGCAGTACGTGCGCTTCAGTATCGAGGCGGCCGTCGCGCGCGCGCCCGAGGTGATCGTCCTGGCCGATCACTCGAGCGGCGCCTCGACGGCGGGACGCGCGGCGCCGGAGCGGTGGCAGGCGCTGACCAGCGTGCCCGCGATCCGCGCCGGACGCCTGTACTCGGTGGATCTCTCGATCCTGCACCGCTACGGACCGCGTGTGCCGGAGGGGCTCGAGATCCTCGCGCGGCTGATCCATCCCGAGGCGTTCCGGTGACCGACGCCCGGCGGCTCGCGATGGTGCTCACCGTGCTCGCCGTCGTCCTCACGGGGGTGGCGCTCGCCGCGCTCTTCGTCGGCAGCGCGGGTCTCTCCGCCTCCGCCGTCGCGCGCGCGCTGGCGGGCCGCGCCGAGGCGTCGTCGGTCGAGGCCATCGTGACGCTGAGCCTGAGGCTGCCCCGCGTGGCGGTGGCGGTGCTGGCCGGCGCCGCGCTGGCCGTGGCGGGCGTCGGCTTCCAGGCGTTGACGCGCAACCCGCTGGCCGAGCCCTCGATCCTCGGCGTGTCGAGCGGCGCCGCCTTCGGCGTCGTGCTCGCGCAGATCCTCGGGTTCCAGGCCGGGATCGTGGCCGCCCTCGGCGTGGCGGTGTTCGCATTCGGGGGCGCGTTGCTCGCCGCCGCCATCGTCTACCTCATCGCCGTCGCGCCCGGCGGCCTCGCGGTGCAGACCCTGCTCCTGGCCGGCGTCATCGTCGGGATCTTCTTCTCGGCGGCGATCACCGTGATCATCTCGGTCGTCGACTTCAACCGGCTGAGCGGCGTGATCCACTGGCTGCTCGGCAACCTCGCGCCGATCCCCGCCGCCTCCCTCGCCCTCTTCGCGGCGCTGGCCGCCGGCGGCGTGTGGCTCATCCTGAACAGTGCGCGCGAGCTGAATCTGCTCGCCCTCGGCGAGGAGGCCGCGAGCCAGCTCGGCGTCGACGCCGAGCGGCTCAAGCGGCGCGTGTTCGTGGCCGCGGCGTTGCTCACCGGCACCGTGGTCGCCTTCACCGGGCCCATCGGCTTCGTCGGGCTGATCGTGCCGCACGTGTTGCGCAGCCTGGTCGGCCAGGACAATCGCTTCCTCGTGCCCACGGCGGCGCTGGCGGGCGGCGCGTTCCTGCTGGCCGCCGACACGCTGGCGCGCAACCTGGTGGCGCCGGCCGAGCTGTCGGTGGGCGTCATCACCGCCTTTTGCGGGGCGCCGTTCTTCGTCTGGGTGCTGCGCACGCGGATGCGGCCGGTATGACGCCGCTCGTCGAGTTCCGGGACGTGGCCTTCGCCTACGCGCGGCCGGCGCAACGCCGGGAGCGGGCGTTCGCGTTCCCCGGGCTGTCGTTCGCGGTCGAGCGCGGCGAGGTCTTCGGGGTGATCGGCCCGAACAGCGCGGGCAAGACGTCGCTGCTGCGGCTGCTCACGCGCGTGCTGGCGCCGCAGCGCGGGGAGATCCGGCTCGGCGCGCGGCGCGTGAGCGAGCTCGCCGCCTGGGAGCTCGCGCGTGAGGTGGCGGTGGTGCCGCAGGAGGCGCCGCGACCCTTTCCCTTCACCGTCGAGCAGCTCGTGCTGATGGGACGCTATCCGCACGCGCCGCGCCGCTTCTTCGAGAGTCCCGCCGATGCGGCGGCGGCGCGCGCGGCGATGGCGGCCACCGAGACGCTCGAGCTGGCGCCGCTGCCTCTCGAGCAATTGTCGGGCGGCGAGCGCCAGCGCGCGCTTCTCGCGCGGGCGCTGGCGCAGGAGCCGAGGCTCCTGGTGCTCGACGAGCCGACGGCCCACCTCGATCTGCGTTACCAGGCGGAGACGGCGGCGCTGCTGCGCCGGCTGAACCGCGAGCGCGGCATGACCATCCTGCTCGTCTCGCACGACCTCAACCTGGCCGCCGAGCTGTGCGATCGCCTGCTGCTGCTC
>QHSB01000298.1 GCA_003220335.1 Candidatus Rokuibacteriota bacterium | reverse complement strand
CCAAACGATGGGAAGGCATGGACGGCCGCGTCGATCCACGAGTCAGGAAACCTGCCCGGAGCGAGCCTCTCAACCCCTTTCGCGAAAAAAGGAGCCGGGCATGCCTCGGACGTCGTGGAACGCGGTGGTGGTGCTGGCACTCATGGTGAGCACGGCGCACGCGCAGGAGGTCAAGCACGCGGAGCCGGTGGTGGTGACGGCGACGCGCACGGAGACGCCGGCCGAGCAGCTCGGCGCCTCGGTGACGGTAATCACGGGCGAGGAGATCGACACGCGGCGGTACCCGACGGTGGACGAGGCGCTCCGTGGCGTGCCGGGCGTCGACATCCGGCGCTCGGGAAGCTTCGGCAAGTCG
>QHSB01000297.1 GCA_003220335.1 Candidatus Rokuibacteriota bacterium | reverse complement strand
AACTCCGCCGTCTCGCCGAACGCGTGGCCCGCCTTGAGCACGCGTGTGTTGGCGGCGGCGATGTCGGCGCTCTTCGTGAACTTCTTGCCGATCCAGTCGAGCGTGGGCTCCAGCGGCCGCGTGTAGATCCACGAGACGAGACCGAGCGCGAAGAAGTTCTTCGTGCGGTCCTTCTCCTTGGTGTCGAGCTTGAGGTCGGCGATGGCCTTGTGCGTGAGGCCGGTCATGTCGACCTTGTGCAAACGGTAGCGCTCGGCGAGCGCGGGCTCGTCGAGCGGGTTCTGCGCGTAGCCGGCCTTGTCGAGGTTGCGCTTCTCGAAGGCCGCGGTGTTGACGATCAACAGGCCGCCGGGCTTGAGATCCCGAAGGTGCACCTTGAGGGCGGCCGGGTTCATCGCCACCAGGCAGTCGAGGCGGTCGCCCGGCGTGTAGACGCGCTGGCTGCCGAACTGCAGCTGGAAGCTGGAGACGCCGAAGAGCGTGCCGGCGGGAGCGCGGATCTCGGCGGGGAAGTTCGGCAGGGTCGCGATGTCGTTGCCGGCCCACGCCGATTCGGTGGTGAACTGCTCGCCGGTGAGCTGCATGCCGTCGCCGGAGTCTCCGGCAAAGCGGATGACGGCGCGCTGAAGCTCGCGCCGCGCCTTGGCTCCCTTCGCGGGCGCCGCCGTCTCGCTCATCGATCCCCTCTCCTGAGCCCTGTCGTCATTGTCCAGGCCTCGCGCGCACAGCCTCCGTCCATCGTCGCGTCCCGTCGGGATTTGCTCTGAGGCCGCCCGCCGTACAACAGCTTCGATAGGGCGTGCTTCATCTTAAAGGACCGCGGCCCATTCAGCAAGGTTCCAACGGTGGTTAGACCACCGATGCCTCATCCAGCGTCCATTTCGTGCGGCCGCTTGAGCGTTTCGCTCGGCGGCAGGTTCAGGATCGCCTCCGGAAACAGCTGTGCCAGCCACCGGATCACGTCACTCACCGTTACGATGCCGATGGGGCGCCGATCGGTGTCGACCAGCGGCACCGTGCGGAAGCCCGCCACGCTCATGCAGTGCACGGCGTACGCGATGCGATGGCCGGCGGTCAGCGCCTCCGGATTCGGCGTCATCACCTCGCGCAACGCGGTGCGGCGCGGCTCGCGGCCTGCCCCCGCGACGCGCGTGAGGACGTCGCGCTCGGTCAGGATCCCGGTCAGCCGCCCGTCCCCGTCGACGACGAGCACGCACGCCTGCCGCCGGTCGAGCATCCGCCCGATGGCCTCTTCCACCGTCGCCGTGGGCGGCAGGCAGATGGGCTCGGCGGGGCCGAGCGTGGCGATGGTGTCGTCGAGGAGGACACCCCGCATCTCCTGCAGCTCGTCCTCGATGTCCTGGGCGCGATCGTCGAAATCCGTCATGGGCTCCTCCACTTCATCGGCTCGCCTCGGACGGGCCGGCAGGGCCGGCACTCCGTCCTGCGGCTCGCACAGCGCTCACCGCTCGCCCGCGGCGACCTGGGCCGGCGCGGCACTCGCTTCCTTGAGCATCTCGACGAACCGGCTCGCGGTCGGGGTCAGCGGCTTCTGTCGACGATAGATGATCCCCACCGGCCGCGCGAGGTCGGGCACGCCGAAGGTCACGGCGGTCAGCGTGCGGATGCCCGCTTCCTTCTGGACGGTGTGACGCGGCAGGATGCTGACGCCGGCGGCGATGATGATGGCCTGCTTGATCGTCTCGATGTTGTCGAATTCCATGACGATGTTGGCGCGGGTGCCGTGCTGCCGCAACGCCCGGTCGATGGCCTTGCGGATCGGCAGCGCCCGGTCGAAGGCGATGAAGCGCTCGCCGTTGAGGTCGGCGGGCATGACGAGCCGACGGCGCGCGAACCGATGATTGGGATGGCAGACGACGGCCATCGGCTCCACGCGCAGCGGCACCACGGTGAGGGAGCGGTCCGCCGGCGGGTAGGACATGATCCCGAGGTCTACGTCGCCGTTCGTCACCGCCTCCACCACCTTGTGCGGGTGCAGGCACTCGAGCTGAACGTGCGCCTCCGGGTAGAGCGAGGCGAACTGCTGCATGGGGCGGCTGACGTCGTGCAGGCCGACGGAGTAGATGGCGGCCACGCGCACGGTGCCGTCGAGCCGCGCCTTGACGGCGGCCACCTCCACCTTCGCCTTCTCCCACGCCTCCAGCATCGAGCGGCACGCCTCGTAGAGCGCCTTCCCTTGCGGGCTCACCGCAAACGGGCGCTTGGTCCGATCGATGAGGGTGGCGCCCACCTGGGTCTCGAGCTGCTGGACAGCCTGGCTGGCCGCGGACTGGGAGACGAAGTTCTGCTCGGCGCCCTTTGAGAACGAGCGCAACCGCACGACGTCGCAGTACAGGCGCAGCGTCTCCAGGTGCACGGGCCCACTCTACACCATTAGCAGTACTGATACATACCATCCGTCTTTTCGCTGCTGACTAATACTGATTCCTCCGGTAGTATCGTGCAACTGTTCACAAAGGGGACGGAGCATGAAGGAGCAGGCGCCGCCAGCGTTCGCCGACCAGGTTCCCGCGCAAGGCCTGTACGACCCCGCGCACGAGCACGACGCCTGCGGCGTGGGCTTCGTGGTGGACATCAAGGGTCGCAAGTCCCACGCGATCGTCCGGCAGGGCCTGCTGGTGCTGATCAACCTCCTGCACCGCGGCGCCTGCGGCTGCGAGCCGAACACGGGCGACGGTGCCGGCATCCTGCTCCAGGTCCCCGACAGGTTCCTCCGCAAGCAGTGCGGCCGGCTCGGCATCCCCCTGCCCGGCCCGAAGGACTACGGCGTGGGCTGCGTGTTCCTGCCGCGCAACGCCGTGCAGCGCGAGAAGGTCCAGGGGCTGATGGCCTCGATCGTGGCCGAGGAAGGCCAGCGGCTGCTCGGCTGGCGCGACATCCCCACCGACGACCGGCTGCTCGGCGCCAGCGCCGTCAACGTCGAGCCGCACATCAAGCAGGTGTTCATCGGCCGCGGGGAGGCGCGCGACGCCGCGCATTTCGAGCGCAAGCTCTACGTCATCCGCAAGCGCATCGAGCACGCCGTGGAGGCGATGGACTTCTCCGAGAAACGGCTGACCTACATCCCGAGCCTCAGCAGCAATACGCTCATCTACAAGGGCATGCTGTCGGCCGACCAGATCGAGTCGATGTACCCCGACCTGCTCGATCCCGACATGGAGTCGGCGCTGGCCCTGGTGCACCAGCGCTTCAGCACCAACACCTTCCCGTCGTGGCCGCTCGCCCACCCCTACCGCTACGTCGCGCACAACGGCGAGATCAATACGCTGCGCGGCAACATCAACTGGATGCGCGCGCGCGAGGCGCTGTGCCGGTCCGACGTCCTGGGCGACGACCTGGCCAAGGTGCTGCCCGTCACGCGCGACGGGCTGTCGGACTCGGCCACCTTCGACAACGTGCTCGAGTTCCTCGTCATGAACGGCCGCTCGCTGCCGCACGCGATCCTCATGATGATCCCCGAGCCCTGGCAGCATCACGAGTCCATGAGCCCGGAGCGGCGCGCGTTCTATGACTATCACTCGTCGCTGATGGAGCCGTGGGACGGTCCTGCCTCCATCGCGTTCACCGACGGCACCGTCATCGGCGCCGTGCTCGACCGCAACGGGCTGCGGCCCTCGCGCTACTACGTGACCCGCGACGACCTCGTGATCATGGCCTCCGAGGTCGGCGTGCTCGACATCCCGCCCGAGAAGGTGCTGGTCAAGGAGCGGCTGCACCCGGGCAAGATCTTCCTCGTCGACACGGCGCAGGGCCGCATCATCGACGACGACGAGATCAAGGCGCAGCTCGCGGCCGAACACCCGTACGGCGACTGGCTCCGACAGAACCAGGTGCGGCTCGAGGACGTCGCGGCGGCGCCCGTCACGGAGTCCGACCACGCCAGCGTGCTGACGCGGCAGATGGCCTTTGGCTATACGCACGAAGATCTGCGGATGCTGCTGGCGCCCATGGCCAGGAACGGCGAGGAGCCGATCGGCTCGATGGGCACCGACACCTCGCTGGCCGTGCTCTCCGATCGGCCGCGGCCGCTCTACGACTACTTCAAGCAGCTCTTCGCCCAGGTCACCAACCCGCCGCTGGACCAGATCCGCGAGGAGCTGGTGACGGCAATGGAGTCCACGGTCGGTCCCGAGGGCAACCTCTTGAAGGCCGAGCCCGGGTCGTGCCGCCAGATCGTGCTCAAGGACCCGGTGCTGTCCAACGAGGACCTGGCCAAGCTCGCGCACGTCTCGGAGCTGGGCTTCAAGGCGGTCACGCTGGCCATGCTCTACCCCGTCTCCGAGGGCGCGACCGGTCTCGAGCGCGCCATCGAGGCGCTGCAACGGCAGGCCAGTCGCGCCATCGCCGACGGTCACAATGTCGTGATCCTCTCCGACCGCGGCGTGAGCCGCGCGCAGGCCGCGATCCCGAGCCTGCTGGCCACGGCCGCGGTGCACCACCATCTCGTCCGCCACGGCGAGCGCACGCGCTGCGGCCTCGTCGTCGAGACCGGCGACGCGCGCGAAGTCCACCATATGTGCCTGCTGATCGGCTATGGCGCCGGCGCCGTGAACCCCTGGGTGGCGTTCGAGACGCTCGACGATCTCATCCAGGAGGGCGTGCTGGCCGGCCTCGACCGCGCCAAGGCCGTGAAGAACTACATCAAGGCCCTGAACAAGGGAATCCTCAAGGTCATGGCCAAGATGGGTATCTCGACGCTGCAGTCCTACTGCGGCGCGCAGATCTTCGAGGCCATCGGCCTGAACCGCGCCGTGGTCGACCGGTACTTCACCGGCACCGCCTCGCGCGTGAGCGGCATCGGCATCGAGGTGATCGCCGAGGAGGTGCGGCGCCGGCACACCGCCGCGTATCCCGAGCGGCCGGTGGAGAAGGCCGAGCTGGACTGGGGCGGCGAATACCAGTGGCGGCGCGACGGCGAGCACCACCAGGTGAACCCCGACATGATCGCCAGGCTGCAGGCCTCCACGCGCTCGGGCAGCTACGCCGCCTTCAAGGAGTACAGCCGGATCGTCG
>QHSB01000296.1 GCA_003220335.1 Candidatus Rokuibacteriota bacterium | reverse complement strand
TTCGCGGCGCCCCTGGCTGCCGTGATCGCGCACGTGGGCCGGCACTGCGGCTGCACGACGGTCGAGGCCATCGCCGAGGCCGCCGGGCTGTCACCGGGCGCGCTGGCCCGCGTGTTCACCGAGCAGATGGAGATGACCCTCCGGGAGTACGTGACGCACGTGCAGAGCGAGGCGGCCCGGCCCGAGCCGGCCAAGATGTTCCGGCGTCACGCCGACAGCACCGCCGTGTCGTACCGAGCGACTACATAAATGGGGGGCCCCGACATGGCCCCCCAAACCCCCCCGACGCTCGTCGCGCCCCGGCGAAGCCGTGGCGCGCCTCGACCCCCCATGTCACGTCGGGCTCTTGATGCGCAGGACGGCGGGGGGCTCCGTCTCGAGCTGGATCGTCGTGTGATCGATGCCGAAGCGCGCGTGCAGGACCGCGTGCAGCGCCCCCAGCAGCCGCTCGCTCTCGCGCACGTCGTCCACCACCACGTGCGCGCTCATGGCCTCACGGCCGGAGGTCAGCGTCCACACGTGAAGGTCGTGCACGCGCCGCACGCCGGTCACACGCGTGATCGCCGCCTCGATCTCGCCGAGCGACAGGTGGGCGGGGGTCCCCTCCAGCAGAACGTTCACCGCCTGGCGCAGTAGGCTCCACGTGCGCGGCAGGATCAGTAGCACGATCAGCGCGCTGGCGAGCGGATCGGCACCCGTCCAGCCGGTGCTGACCATGATGCCCGCGGCGACGAGCGCGGCCACCGACGAGAGCGCGTCGCCGAGCACCTCCAGATAGGCCGCGCGCACGGTCAGGCTCTCGGCCGCGCCGCGGTGCAGGAGCCACGCCGCTACCAGATTGACGGCCAGGCCCAGCGCGGCCACCGCCGCCATCGGACCCGCCAGCACGGGCGCGGGCAGGCGCACGCGGTGCCAGGCCTCCACGAGGATCGAGCCGGCGACGCCGAAGAGCAGCAGCGCGTTGGCCAGCGCGGCGAGGATCTCGGCCCGGTAGTAGCCGTAGGTCTTGGCCGGCGTCGGCGGGCGGGCGGCGAGCCACGCGGCGATCAGCGCCAGCGCCAGCGCGGTGGCGTCGGTGAGCATGTGGCCCGCATCGGCCAGCAGCGCGAGGCTGCCCGTCCAGAGGCCGGCGACGAACTCCACGACCATCATGACGCTCGTCAGCGCCAGCGTGACGGCGAGCATGGGTCGCGAGCGCGCGGCGGCGGTGCTGCGATCGTGGCCGTGCGCGAGCATCGGCGGGATCGTATCAGGTCGGTGCGCGCGGCCGGGTGATAGAATCCGCGCCATGGCGCGCGCGCTCGGCATCGTCGCGCTGGGTATCGTCGGCTTTTGGCTCGTCGCCCACCTGCTCTGGATGGGGCCCGTCGAGGCGGCGGCCCAGACGACGGTGATGTGGGTGCTCGGCCTGCTCACCGGCGGCGTCGGCGTCGCCGCCATCGTCCTGCTCGCCGTCGCGCTCTCCGTGGGCGGCTCACAGCCGGCCTTGCTGAAGTTCGCGCGCGGCGCGCGGAATGCCGCGGCCGTGCTCGGCTGCGCCCTCATCTTGGTAGGACTGGTGCAGTATCGCAGCACGGAGCCGAGCGGCGAGATCCACTGGGTCATCCTCGGCATGGTCGTGCTGGCCGGCTCCGGCATCGTCCACTGGTGGCTCCTGCGCATCGAGCGCTGAGCCGCGTTTAGAACTCCCCGTGGCGGCCGGCGCCGGAGGCGAAGCGCGCGGCGCCTTCGCGGCTCTCGCCGGCGTCGATCGTTGCCTTGCCCAGCTCGAACTCTCGCCGCAGAGCGGCGTCCAGCGCGGCGCCCTCGCTCTCGTAGGCCGAGCGGCGGTCGCTCAGCACGCAGCGCGGCGGGAACGTGGCGATCTCCGCCGCCAGCGCCTCCGCCGCCGCGCGCGCCTGGCCCCTGGCCACCACGCGATTCGCCAGACCGATCCGCTCGGCTTCGCGCGCATCTACGGGACGTCCGGTCAGGATCAGGTCGAGCGCGCGGCTGAGCCCGATCAACCGCGGCAATCGTACGGTCCCGCCGTCCACCAACGGCACGCCCCAGCGCCGGCAGAAGACGCCGAGCACGGCGTCCTCCTCCAGCACGCGCAGATCGCACCAGAGGGCCAGCTCGAGCCCGCCGGCGACCGCGTAGCCGGCGACGGCGGCGATCGTGGGCTTGGACAGGAGCATGCGCGAGGGACCCATCGGTCCATCGCCCGCGGGATCGAGGCGGTTTCCGCGGCCGCTGCCGATCGCCTTGAGATCCGCGCCGGCGCAGAAGGTGCCGCGGGCGCCCCACAGCACGGCCACGCGCGCCCCGGCATCCGCTTCGAAGCCGCGGAATGCATCGGCCAGCGCGGCGGCCGTCTCGCGGTCCACCGCGTTGCGCGCCTCGGGGCGGTCCAGCACGATCGTGGTGACGGGGCCGGCGCGCTCGACGCGAACGGTCATCACCTGTCCCGCAGCCTGCGGGCGGCCTCCGCGCGCATCTGCTGCATCGCGCGCGTCTCCTGACCGGAGTAGCGCTCCTCCGTCCACGGGTCGGCGTTCATGTGATAGCCGTTCTGCTCCCAGAAGCCCGGCGGGTTCACCTCCAGGAACTCGAAGGCGCGCAGCCACTTGCTCGACTTCCAGAAATAGAGCTTCGGCAGCACCAGGCGCATCGGCCCGCCGTGGTCGGGCTCGAGGTCCTTTCCGTTGTGCCGCACCGCCAGCACGACGTCGTCGTCGAGCAGATCGGCGAGCGCCGTGTTGGTCGTGTAATCCGGGTCCGCGTGCTGCAGCACGAACTTCGCCTCCGGCCGCGGCTTCACCTCCTCGACGATGTAGCGCGCGGAGACACCCTCCCAGTCGTTGTCGAGCTTCGACCAGCGCGTGACGCAGTGGATGTCGGAGCGCACCGTGACCCGCGGCAGGCGCAGGAACTCCTCCCACGTCCACGAGGTCGGGCGCTCCACCAGGCCGAAGCAGCGGAAGGTCCAACGGTTGGGGTCGAAGCGCGGCGTGCGGCCATACGTGAGGACGGGCCACTTTTCGGTCAGGGCCTGCCCGGGGGGCACCCGGGCGGCGACGGCGGGATCGGGCTTTTTCATGTGGCAAATCATAAACCTACCCAGGGGCCCTGAACGACGGACATATAATGGAAGCGACCGAAGACCCGCCCCCTCCGGGGAAAGGAGCGCGGATGAAAGGACAACATGGATGAACGGTGAGCGAAAGCTGGCGATGTTCATGGACTTCGAGAACATCGCCCGCGGCGTCAAGGAAGCGCAGTACAAGCAATTCGAGCTGAAGCTGGTCCTGGAGCGGCTGCTGGAGAAGGGCAAGATCATCGTGCGGCGCGCCTACGCGGACTGGAACCGGTTCACGGAGTACAAGCGGCCCTTCCACGAGTGGGCCATCGAGCTGATCGACGTTCCCCAGAGCCGGTACAGCGGCAAGAACTCCGCCGACATCCGCATGGTCGTGGACGCCCTCGACCTCGCCTATGGAAAATCGCACATCGACTCGTTCGCACTCGTTTCGGGTGATTCTGATTTTTCTCCGCTCGTCTCCAAGCTTCGCGAGAACGACAGGTATGTCATCGGTCTCGGCGTGAAGTCGTCCTCCTCCGATCTCCTCGTCGGCAACTGCGACGAGTTCATCTTCTACGAGGACCTCATCCGCGATACCAAGAAGACGCGGCTGCTGCACGGGCTCCCCGACAAGAAGGCGGAGGCCATGGCGCAGCTCATCGACGCGATCCAGGCGCTCCAGCGCGAGAACAAGGAGACGCTCTGGGGGTCGATGGTCAAGCAGACGATGATCCGCAAGAACCCCGCGTTCAACGAGTCGTACTACGGCTACTCGACGTTCTCCAAGCTGCTCGAGGAGGCCGCCAAGCAGCGCATCGTGACGCTGGAGCGCGACGAGAAGTCGGGCACCTACATCATCACCGCGCTGTCCGAGGACTCCGGGCGGGCGGCGTAGCGCGGCTCATTCCGGGCGCTGCCCGGGGTTCAGCGGCGGCACGAGCCTGAGGGTCTGGTTCCAGACCCTCAGGAACGCCGCCACCTCCGCTTCGTCCTTGACCCGGTCGGGCGCATACACCGTGACCTCGTGCGAGCGGCCTTCCATCGTGATACGGAGCACGAGGGTGGGATGGTGTGTCACCGCGAACGCGTACTCCGGCGCCAGGAAGAAGAAGTTCGCGCGTCGAACCTCGGCCACGAGCGCTTCCACATCTTGTCGCGCAACTCGCACGGACTTCCGGATGATCTTCCGCTTTCCGGGAACCGTCCGATCGCTCTCCTGGTGGGCGCGGCCGTCCGCGGTGAGCGTCATCGTCCAC